>JBGOUS010000010.1:0-11741 GCA_041477675.1 Nitrosopumilaceae archaeon | reverse complement strand
CCCGATGGGACTCGAACCCACGACCTGACGCTCCGCAAGCGTCCGCACTATCCAAGCTGTGCAACGGGTCCAACAACAAGTTCTTTTGACCCGTTATAATACATTTCAAAAAAAGAAAATTTTCTAGGCTGCTTGTTCTGCTTTTTTAACAAAAACGTAATTCATTATCAGACCAGCAATTATTCCACCTATAATTGGTCCAACCCAATATATCCAGTGGAATTCCCAAGCACCTGAAATTAATGCAGGACCAAATGTTCTGGCAGGATTCACGCTAGCTCCAGTTAATGGAACGCCAACAAGATGAATCAAAAAGATCATACCGCCGATGGCAAGTCCATACATTCCTGCAGGTGCTTTTTTGTGAACTGCCGTCATGAAAATTACAGTTACCAAGAAAAAGGTAAGAATCATTTCTACTGCAAGACCAGACATTACGTTGTAATTGAGTAATTCACTTGGTCCCCCTTGTGTACCAAATTTTACTTTGGCACCAAGCTCAGGAAGTATTGCTTTAAGCGAAGCTGCAGCTGCTATAGCTCCAATTAATTGAAATACAATATACGCAATACCATCTTTAATTCCAATTTTTTTTGTAATTATCATTGGAATGGTAACTGCCGGATTTATGTGAGCACCAGAAACGTGGCCAAAGGCATAAACCATCAGTCCTATTGCGCCACCGTGCCCTAAAGATATCATAATTATAGCAGGAGTAGAAAGATGACCGTCACCGTAAACTGCAACTGCAAGTATTATAGACAGAGGTCCAAAAAAGACCAGCCCATAAGTTGCAACAGCTTCAGCAAACCATGCCCTTGGATTGACCATTATTCATCAAACCTCGATATATGCCATATAAAACATTCGAATGGTTTTTGATAATATCTAGGAAAAAATAAGTAGGGAAGGAGCAATGCATAACCCATGCTTTCTGTTGGAGATACTGTTCCCGATTTTAGTTTAAAAGATGCGAAAGGAAACATTGTTAAAAAATCCGATCTCAAAGGGAAAAAATACGTAGTATACTTTTATCCAAGGGACTTTACTCCAGGTTGTACTACAGAAGCAGCCGAGTTTGCGCACGATTATAAGAAATTCAAAAGTGCTGGTATTGAGATAGTTGGAATTAGTCCAGACGATGTAGAATCACATAAGAAGTTTGGAGAGAAAATGGAAGTTCCTTTTATCTTACTTGCAGATACCGAAACCGAGATTGCAAAAAAGTTTGGGGTTTGGGGAAAAAAGCAGTTCATGGGACGTGAATACATGGGAGTAAACAGAACTACTTTCTTAGTAGACGAGAAAGGAAAGATTATCAAAGTGTTTGAAAAAGTAAAACCAGCAGGACATGCGCAAGAAGTTCTAGAAGTTTTTAAAAATTAAAAAATTAATTTAAGAGGGTTTCCAACCAGCTGGCATTGTACCGTGTGGTTTTGACGTAGATGGAGCAGGTGTTGGTTTTTCAGCTTCTGCTTTTTGTTGTTGAACTCTTTCAAGATATTCTTTTTCATATGCTGCTAATTCGTCAGCTTTTGATCTTTTTTGTGACGATGATGATGTTTGTGAGCTTGCAGATTCTACTTTGGCTGCAGTTGGTGCGTCCTCAAATTTTATTGCAACGGTTTCAATAAATTGTTTGTCAGGTGGATGATATGCCAGTCTTTGTCTTGTTTTGTAATAATTTGCACCGTTATATTTCACAGTAGGTGCTGGTGGTTCAATTCTTCTTGGTTCTTCTTTGTGCTTTTGTGGTTCTGGTTCTGCTCTTTGTGGTTCAGGCTCTGGAGCAGGAGCCGGTGCTGGTCTTGAGACTTGAACAGTAACTTGTCCTGTAAATTGTTTATCGGCTGGATGATAGGCCAATCTTTGACGTGTAGCATAGTATCTATTGCCTGTATATCCAGTTGAGCTTAAATTAGTATAGGCTGGTGCAACTTCTTGCTTAGTAGAGCGTGAAGTTTGTGTACTTTCTGTTTGGGCGGGCGGTGGTCTTTGTTGAACTTGTGGTTGCGGTGGTGGAGGCGGTGGTCTTTGTTGAACTTGTGGTTTTGGTGCCGGTGGAGGCGGAGTTGGCTTTGTTTCAGCAGGCTTTGCAGATTGAGTAGCTAGTGCGTTAAGCTTTGCCTCAAGTTCAGATATCTTTGCTTCAAGATCAGCTTTACTTTTAGTAGCTCGTGGTTTTTTAGCGGGTTTAGCAGTAGACATGTGTTATTTTGTCAGGAGGTTGGAGTTTATTTAGATTTTGATCATTATCATAGTCAAGCCTAACTTATAGAAGTTTTATAAGAACGGCGAGTCAAGTTAACTTATTGGACGATTTTGAAAGAGAATATCCAGGATTTGACTGGAAAAATACGCCAGCATACAAGCATCCAGGCGGAAGAAACTGCCCCTGTCCCAAGCACGAGTACATAAGGGAGCAGATAAACATAGCAAAGGCCATAAATCAATCAAGCAAAGAACAAAGTCGCCTTACTTTGAAATTCTGCCCGGACCACTATAGGGTGTATCTGGAGGAAGTAATCCCTGGAATGCCTTTCAAATACAGAATGCTTACAAAGATAGCACTAAAAATTGGTGCAATACAAATCGAGCTTTTAAAATACATGCAATCAGACCAATGCTTTTACTGCAAGTTTGGTTCTGGTGGTCATGATAAAAAAAGTGAGCTGCCTCCAATAAGTTAAACTGGGCCAAGTAAAATCTTTGGTTTGTTTGGCGTATCATGATGACATTTTTTTCCACACAGTGGACATGTTATTCTATCCAAGAAAACGCATTGACATATGTGTGATTTTAGATAACTTTCAGCTGATTTTGTGTATTCTCCAGTACCGTTACAGAAGGGGCACTGAGTTTCTAAAAGTGCGATCTTTCCCTGTCCGTTACAGACAGCACATTTTTGCTGACTCACTGTAAGGAATTCTTCTCGAGTCTAATTAAAGTCCTTTTGTTAAAACTTTTTCCTATTTACTTTGGATAATGCAAATCCAGTTAAGCTTATACTATATGAAAATCAGTAAAGTTGTGCCAATAGAAGATCTTGGCGAATTTATAGAAAAACTGGAAACAGTCGGAGAGTTGCGGCGAGTCAAAACTCAAGTTAACTCAGATTTAGAAATTGCTGAAATTTTACGAAGAGTCATGTATGCAAATGGACCCGCAATTCTTTTTGAAAATGTAAAAAACCACAACATGCCAATCTTGGGAAATGCTTTTGGTTCCATAAAAAGACTTGAGATTGGTTTAGAGACAGATGATTTTACTCAGATAGGTCAAAGAATTGTAGACATGACGAAGATGGACATTCCTTCAAGTCTTTTTGAAAAGATTAGAAAATTGCCAGAGCTTTCAAAAATGACAGATATTGGTCCCAAGTTACAAAAAAGTGGACCTGTCACCGAGGTTTTTGAGGACTCGCCTTCCTTTGAGAAGATTCCAATTCTAAAGACATGGCACAAAGATGCTGGAAGATTCATTACTTTTGGTCTTGTTGCAACAAGACACCCTGAAACTGACATACGAAACCTTGGAGTATACAGAATGCAAATCCTAGACAAAACTCATGCTCTGATGCATTGGCAAAAACACAAACGCGGAGCAGATCACTACGAGATAAAAAAAGACAGGGGGGAAAAAATTGAGGTAGCTGTAATAATTGGAGGAGATCCTGCAACAGTATTTTCTGCGGTGGCGCCTGTTCCAGAGGGACTGGACAAGTATCTTTTTGCAGGAATAGTAAGAAAAACTGGAATCAAGACAGTGAAATGCAAAACAGTTGACCTTGAAGTTCCTGCAAATGCTGAGCTTGTGTTAGAAGGATATGTTGATCCATCAGACATTAGATTAGAGGGTCCGTTTGGAGATCATACTGGATATTATACTCCCCCAGAACCATATCCAACTTTTACATTAACAGGAATAATGAAACGAGAAAAACCAGTTTATCTTACAACAATTGTTGGCAAACCAATTTTGGAAGATGCTTTCATTGGCAAAGTGATAGAACGGTCATTTTTACCCTTGATTAAAATGTTTCAGCCTGAAGTTGTTGATTTTTCCATGCCTGCATCAGGATGGTTTCAGGGAATTGCCGTGATTTCAATAAAGAAAAGATATCCAGGACAGGCAAAAAAAGTGATGATGGGACTGTGGGGATTAGGTCAGCTTGCATTAACAAAAATTTTCATTGTTGTAGATGAAGATGTAAATGTCCATGACCTCAATGATGTAATTTGGGCAGTAACAACAAGATCTGACGCAGTCCGAGATACGATAATAATTAACAATGCTCCAACTGACACCCTGGATCCAGCCTCGTCTCTTTTGAATCTAGGATCAAAGCTTGGTATAGATGCAACTCAGAAAACAAAAGAAGAAGGATATCAAAGGGAAATTCAAGAGTTAGTCAAGGTAGACGATGATACAAGAAATATTGTCGATGCCAAGTGGTCAAATTACGGAATTTAATGTGTCTGAACTATTTTATAGAAATTATCTCGCTCTTGTATTGCGTAACCCATTTGTTTTACTGCATCAATAATTTTTTTTGCAGTGAGTTCTGTGGAACGTGCTCCAGTGCATGAAACAACTTCTTCTCCAATAAGAGTACCGCCAAAGTCGTCAGCACCATACTGTAGTGCCATTTGCGCCATACCAATTCCATTTGTAAGCCAAGAAGATTGAATGTGCGGTATCAGTCCATCATACATCATCCTAGAAATTGCTATCATCTTTAGTAGATGGAAACCTCCAGCTGAGTAGGTCACGATGTTTTCTTTTTGCATCAGAGTATTGTTTGGCTCAAAGCTCCATGGAATAAATGCCATAAATCCACCTGTTTTTTCTTGCAGTTTTGCAATCCGAACAAAGTGCTCTGCGATGTCTGTGTTGTTTTCCACATGTCCATACATCATTGTTGCAGAAGCGGGCAGTCCCAAACTATGAGCTTCTTCCATTATTCTTATCCATTGATCACTTGAAATCTTTTTTGGGCTAATCACGTCCTTAACAGAATCTATTAGAATTTCTGCACCTGCGCCAGGAACGGACTGGAGTCCTGCGTCTTTTAATCTAGAAAGAACTTCCTTTGTACTGGATTTTTCAACTTTTGCTATCATGTCAATTTCTGATGCAGATAATCCATGCACCCCAACTTCTGGAAAATTCTTTCGAATCATTCTAAATGCATCTTCATAATATTCAATTCCAAGGTTTGGATTATGACCACCTTGGATTAGCACTTGGGTAATTCTAAACATCTCCCAAGCAGTTTTTACACGTGATTCAATTTCTTCTAGCGATACGGTATAGGATTCTTCGTGTTCTGGTGGCCTGTAAAATGCACAGAATTTACAATCCGTGATACAGACATTAGTATAGTTCAGTATCATGTTGTTTACAAATGAAACCTTTTTTCCGTATTTTTGACGAGTCAAGTGACCAGCCACTAATCCCATCAGATGTACGTCATCAGATTCTAGCAGTCTAACACAGTCTTGTAAGCTTGGCCTGTGTCCTGCAAGCGAGTTTTCAAGGAGATCTCCTATTTCAGAAGAATAAAGTTCCTTTGTTATCTGGCTCAATTTGATTTTGTTTTCGTTTTATGCTATTTAATCCTTGATAACCTGTCAATACGTGTGGACTTGCTATTTTGGTGAAAATTGTTTGATATGAAATTGTACCGCAATTTGATATGACCATACACTATGATGTGAAAATGGAAATCATTGATTATAATGAAAATAACATAACCAGTAAATCTAGTCTGAAACTTTTCAGTCAAATTTTATCAAAATAAAATATTACAAAAAAATTGAACAGTCTAGCGTTTATCAAAAATTCATCCATTTCCAAATCTGGCAGACGGGATTTTTTAACTTTCACCGCAAAAATAACGCAATGACACCAGTTAAAGAGAACAAATACGAGGGTAAAGTTTTAGATACTAACGTAGGTGTACCTGAACAAACTGATCCTTTAATAAACTTGCAATATCTCAGAGACTTAATCGTTAAAGAACACAAGAAAAGTAATGAATTAGCCGATAACGACTGGATAACGTTAGAGAAAGAACATCTTATCAAAATAATTCTAGAAGCTTTTACGGATGATGAAATGAGGGAGATTTTGTATGCAACTTTGTACAGTGCAAAGACAATTACAGAAATATTAGATATTTGTAAAATCCCAAAGACTTCTGGTTATAGAAAAATCAATTCAATGATAAATAGTCATATTCTGGTTCCAAGTGGAACAGCTATGAAACGTAATCGTAGATTAAAAAAATATGCCTCCACAATTGAAGACGCGCAAATAGAAACAGAAAAAGATAAAATTGTTGTCAGGATAAAGTTCGCCAAGAAAAAGAAATAATCTTTATCTTAACCATCTATCTAAATTCAAGAATACCAGATATGACTCAAGCGGTTCGTCAAATTTTAAAGGTTTCAAAATACCCCAACCTGCTCATGACCACATCCCGCTATTTTTAAGTAGGGTACACCAAGGAATATCTCATATTGGTATCTGGACTACAGATTAGATTAAATCGAATTTTAAGATCAGGAAAAATGCTTTGTATCCCAATGGATCATGGCATATCAAGTGGACCAATCAAGGGACTAGAGGATCCCCACAATCTAATTTACACGTGTCAGCACTATGGACTAACTTCAGTCATTGTCAATAGAGGAATTTTAAAAACACTTCCAAAACCACTTGCAATTGGAGTATTGGTGCATTATTCAAGCAGCACATCACTTTCAAAATCACCTAACAGAAAAATGCTCACAGGCTCTGTGGAAGATGCTTTAAGACTTGGTGCAGACGGGGTTTCACTTCACATCAATATTGGTGGAAAAGAAGAACCTGAAATGCTTGAACAGCTTGGAAAGATTGCTGATGATTGTCACAAATGGGACATGCCACTTTTAGCAATGATGTATCCAAGAGGCGAGAACATCAAAGATCCCCATGATCCAGAAATTGTTGCACATGTAGCAAGGATAGGAGCAGAAATGGGTGCAGATATTGTAAAAACAGTTTACACTGGAGATTTTGATTCGTTTTCAAAAATTGTCAAAAGCACTCCTGTACCAATAGTAATAGCTGGTGGCCCAAAAGCAAAAACTGACAGTGAGGTTTTAGAAATGACAGAAGAAGTAATGAAAGCAGGAGCAAAAGGAGTGACGTACGGAAGGAATATCTTTGAACACAAGCGACCAGACAGGATGACCGAAGCTTTGGCAGGAATAATATTTAAAAAAGAAACTGCAAAGGAAGCGGCAAAACGACTTGACAAAAAATAGAGATCTGATAATATCCCCAAAAGTTTCACGGGGACAGATTGGAAAATTTCTCGTGGAACTTGAGAAGGAAGGGATCAAGATTGTTAATGTAGACCCAAAGAGTTTGAAAGGAATCAAGACAAAGCTTGCAACAATATTCAATTCTGAAAAGGCCAATTATACAATACTTGACAAAATCTCTTTGTCAAAACCCAGGGGCAAAAAAGTAGGAATAAGACTCAAAGTTTTATCAAATGCCGACATTGAAAACATACTAAAGTTTGCAAAGACTGGAATTGATTTTGTAATTGTTGATGTAAAAGATTGGAAAATAATCCCACTTGAAAACATCATAGCAAAACTTCACAAACTACATACCAAAATATTTGCACTAGCAAACAATCCTGAAGAGGTGCGAAAGATGTTTTCTATTTTAGAAATAGGGGTAGACGGAGTAATATTTTCAACTGATTCCATCAATGAAGTAAGAGAAGCTCAGGTATACCTGGGATCTAAATCTTTTGAGTTAAAGCCAGCAAAAATTTTGGAGATAAAAGAGGTAGGAAATGGCGAGCGGGTATGTGTAGATACTGCATCAATGCTACACAGGGGCGAGGGGATGTTAATTGGAAGTAGGTCAAACTTTTTGTTTCTAGTTCATAATGAATCAGTTGGATCTTCATTTACTTCACCAAGACCATTTAGAGTAAATGCCGGGGCAGTTCATTGTTATACAATTTCCCCAGATGGAACTACAAAATATCTATCAGAGTTAGAGACAGGCTCAGAAGTATTAGTTTTGGATTCAAAAGGCAATGCAAGAAGGGCAACTGTGGGTCGTTCCAAAATTGAAAGTAGACCAATGCTTATGATAAAAGCACAGATTGGAGAGGAAGTTGGTGGAATAATTGCGCAAAACGCTGAAACAATACGCTTTGTGAGACCAAATGGTCATCTGATATCTGTGACGCATCTCAAAAAAGGTGATGTTGTACTGGCACATTCCAAGCAAGCAACTGGAAGACACTTTGGAATGGAAGTAGATGATGAATACATCATTGAAAAATGATATACTTCCCATTACAACAATCAAAGAATTCTTTAAATCATTAATCAAAGTCAGTCATACATGGCACCAACCAATGACAGGAATACGGAGTTTGTAGACCTTTGTGTAATATGCAGACAGGGAATAACTCGAGGTGCCTTGGTTTTCATAAATAACAAAGCATATCATTATAGTTGTTATGCCGTATTTGGACAAAAAAGCGGTAGCGTAAAACCATCCTAATGATAAAGACTTTTCAAATAGATGTAACTTAGCTTCGTCGGATTTAAAGTGATACAAATAATTATTCTTGAATAAAATAAAAAATTATTAAAAAAGAATTATTTTATCTTCTTTTTTAGTCGATTTACTTCTGCCATTTCTTCCCTTAGGTGTTTTCTAAGAATTGCCTCGTGTTCTCGCTTGTGTCTCCAATAAATGTTCATAATGTTCTGTCTTGTTTTTGCTTTTTTTATTGCAGAAGAATATTTTCTGTGGCTATTTTCAACACTTCTAAAATAGCTTTTGGTATTTGATGTAACCATGATTTGAATTAGAGAGATCGTAGATAACCTTTACGAAACAAAGGATCATATGCCAAGTGGTTCTGGTTTTTTCCAATAGGGAACAAGTTGCATGTCTCGAAGGGATGGTTGTTCCTTTGTTCGTTTTTGTGCTATTTTCACATATTTAGCGGACTTGTCTACACCGATGTACCTACGTTTGAGAAATCTAGCCATCTTGGTTGTCTGACCACTTCCAACGAAGGGATCTAGGATTAGATCGCCGACATTACTGTAAAGCTGAATCAATCTATATGGGATTTCTTCTGGAAACGCAGCTGGATGAAACCTTCTGTAACTAGGTGGAACTGGCGCAATATGCCACACAGAGTTTGCAATTTCTTTTTTCATCAAGTCGTTGATTTTCAATTTACTCTTTTTGTCCTTTACGTTAGAAAATGGTGGCTTTCTAAGAACAATGATTTGCTCATGCATGATATTTGGGTAGTAATATGTGGGATAGGGGTGTTGTACAGTTACTCTAAACCTTTTTTTTCCGCCAGTAACTTTGTTCCAAATTATTTCTTCAAAAAATTTCCAGCCAACTTCTTTTTTTGTTAATCCTACAAGTAAAATTGCAGGAAGCGGGAGTTTGGTTTTTTCTTCAACAAGTTCGTTGCCTATAACTATACAGCAATGACCACCTGGTTTTGTAACCTTGTATACTTGAGAAAAAACATCACCCATCTCATCAATCCAGCTGTCTAGTGATACGCCTACAGTTCCCCTATACCAATTGTTTGAGGTTTGGTGCTCTTGATAGTTTATTGCATTATGATATGGTGGTGAAGTTACGGTGAGTGCAACTTTATCTTTCCCTATTTGTGAAAGATCCCGTGAATCGGCACTAACAATAGAATTTGGTTTCCACACAGAAATCATGAATTGATTCACTATTTAATATTTGAAACAGAGAAAAAACATAACTTTAACGATTTAGATTTGTTATTTTTTAAAATGTTGTATGTGGTTACTCAAATTTACCTTACGTTGAGCAAATTGGACATATGTTTATCAGGGTTTGTACCTCATCCGCATTGTGAAACGAGTCGAAGTACATACAAAAATAGAACTTCTAAGACCCATCCTTAACGCATTAAAAAAAATTGGAGTAAGCGGCATTACTGTTGCCCAAGTTAGAGGAAGAGGATCCTCTGAACCTACCATGATTTCAGGACTTAGAGGAACTGCCAAATATGCAGCTGATTTCAATATTCGCAATCTAATTTACACGATTGTTGAAGACTCTAAATCTGAAGAGGCAATCCAAGCAATTCTAAAGGCAGTTGATAGCGGGGGAGAAAAGGTCTTTGGCAAGATCTTTGTAACACCAATAGAAGAGGCGATAGATTTGGGAACAGGGCGTAGAGGCTCAGAGGCTCTAAGATAAAATCTCATCAGTATAAAAACCCGTTATAAAATCTGCATAGAGTTTAGTTTGAACAAAGGCTTAATTTTATAATTTTGTACACATGATCATGGCAAATAGGACATGTGTTACATTAGCTGAATCAAGTCCTTCAAAGCTACGTTCCCTTCTGACAAAAGCTCTAAAGAGATCAGACTATGCAGAGTTACGATTTGATTTTATGGTTCCAGTAAAAGTGCCAGCCGCGTTACATCTAGTAAAAAAAGATTTGAAGAAATGCATCTGTACCCTAAGACCAAAAACAGAGGGCGGCAAGTTTCCAGGTAGTGAAAAAACCAGAATTGCCATACTAAAGCTGATTGCAGAATATAATCCTCATCTACTTGATGTGGAGTTTGATACCATAAGAAAAGACAAAGACTTGGAACAATATCTAAAAAGAACAAAAACAAGTTTGCTGGTATCATGGCATGATTTTAAAAAAACTCCAGAGGAGAATCTGTTAAAAAAGAAATTTATCCAGATGAGCAAGTTCTCAAAAAATGTCAAGATTGTAACTACGGCAAAAGTGATAGGTGATTCTGTGAAGGTGTTATCTTTGTATAAAAACCTGCCAAAAAATCACAACCTAGTTGCATTTGCAATGGGTGATCACGGACGCATGTCCAGGATCCTCTGCACGCAGTTTGGCAGTCCTTACACCTATGTATCACTTGACAAACCAGTTGCACCAGGTCAGTTTAGCCTAGATGAAATCAAATCAATCTTTAAGCTTCGCCAGATAAATAAAAAATAAAAAAGAGGTTATGCAGATGCATTGCTCTTAATTTGTGGTTTGGATGTAGCTAGTATGTAAACAGAGCCTGCAATTATTCCACCCTGCATGATTTTGCTGAGTATGTCTATCGAGCCAACATCGTCTTGTAGGCCAACAATAGGCAAACTGATAGTCCTTGAAGCAACATAAAGTAAGATTAGTGACAACGATCCTACAATGGCAACTATGTATGGAGTCTTGTTTTTTTGCTTTGTTTCAAGTATCCACATTCCTACTGGAACGTACGCTGCCCCTGACACAGTAAAAAGTGCCGTTTGGAGTCCTGCATCTAGTGGAAGCCCCATAATCTGTAAAGTCTGGCTTGTGGTGTCATGCTCTTTCGAGTTTCTTGGTTCGTTTTCATTTGTTTCAACTGGTCCTACTTCTGCACTTGCTTCGCCAACTTCCTGAGACGCAGCTACAAAGTATATGATTCCAGTTGACATCATGAATAATACTACGATGTAGATTGCTACCTGTGTAGATTTTTTATTCATAAGCCGTTTTAGTATTTCTCCATTTAATGCCTACCTACCATTCCTAATGATAGGAACGGACAAATTATTCTGAGAATTTTTGCCAGAGCCTAACTATTTTATTGTCCATTTGTATTCTTGATAAATCATAAGAAATTTTTCCGTTTTTGAATTTT
>JBGOUS010000046.1:0-7102 GCA_041477675.1 Nitrosopumilaceae archaeon | reverse complement strand
TGGCAAACTTGCTTCTATGCCACAGATGATAGTGCAGCACATCAAAATTTGTGATTATTATCTGTGGAGGATCTTCAAATATTTTTTGTCTATCGGATGTTTTCACATCTCCATCAAAAACAGCTACTCCTATTCCAAGTCTGTCCGCGATTTCTTTTATCTTTGGTAGTTGATCCTTTGAGAGAGACTTGGTAGGATAGACAAAAAGTGCCAA
This sequence comes from Nitrosopumilaceae archaeon, assembly GCA_041477675.1. Lineage (GTDB taxonomy): Archaea > Thermoproteota > Nitrososphaeria > Nitrososphaerales > Nitrosopumilaceae > UBA8516. The sequence continues at coordinate 6,888 of JBGOUS010000046.1, read as the reverse complement.
AATTCTGTCCTTAGAATTTTTTTCATCAAGAATTTTTTGTATGATGGGAACAACAAATGCTTCTGTTTTGCCTGATGCAGTGGGTGCAGTAATGATTACATTGTTTCCACGGATTATTTCCAGTATGGCTTCTTCTTGGAATTTGTAAAACCGTTCAACTCCTTTTTCTTCTAAAACTCTTGTAATGTTTTCATCTAACCCTAGTTCCATGACTTTACTGCCCATCTTCGGATCTGGTTCAGAGAGTGTTTTAAAATAGGAAACAAAGTGTTTTCTTGAAAACAAAATTGAATTTGTTAGATCATCAGGTTTAGCATCTCCTATCATTTTTTTTATCTCATCTTCACTTTGCACTATTCCATCTTGCTCAAGTGCACTCTGCAATTTTTTCTTGGTTAGAACTTTACCATCGTCAAATCTAGTTAAAAAATCAAGAAATGCCTCATCTGTATTTTTCTTATAATCAACAATGTCTTCTAATCCACAACTAGTACATTCAAACAGGATCCTCTGATTGAATGTTTTTTGCATTTCCATCCTTGATTTGCATTTAGGACAAGAGTACATTATACAAAGACATGTTTTATGATGGATTTAATTTTTGGTTGACTGTGTTCTTATCCCAGGTTAAACCTTTAAGCAACTAATCTGATTTTGAAATATTGAAAGCACTTGTTACCGGTGCAACAGGCTTTATTGGCTCCAAGCTTGTTACAAAACTTGTTGACAGAGGGGTTTCAGTCACATGTTTAGTTCGTTCTGGAAGCATTTCAAATCCTGCAGTAAAGACAGTATATGGTGATCTTACATATCCAGATTTTGTACTTCCTGATGAGAAGTATGATGTAGTGTATCATCTTGCTGCAGTTTGGCCAGGTGAAAAAGATAAGAAAAAAGCAAGAACAGTAAACTATGACGGTTCTGTAAATTTATTTACTTTGATAAAAGAAAAGGCAAAATTCCTTGTATATGTGTCAGGTCTTGGAGCTTTTGGCGATCCTGGAAATGATTTGGTCGATGAAAATTCTCCAACGCAGCCACATACAGACTATGCAAAGACTAGGCTTGAAGCACAAAAGTTTCTAGAATCAGGATGTAAAGAAAATAAAATAGAGTTTAGTGTTGCATATCTTGGTGATGTTTACGGTAACGGCGGTTGGTTCAAATCAATTTTGGTTGACAGACTAAGAAATGGAAGTTTTAAACTCCCTGGAGGTGGAGAATATTATCGAAGCTTCATCCATGTGGATGATGTTGCTTCGGCACTAGTTGCTATAGTAGAAAAAAATGCCATAAATCAATCATTTGTGATAACAGATTCAAATCCGGTAATTTTCAAAGATTTTGTTAATTTTGTCTGTGATGATCTTGGGGTAAATCATCCTGGCACAGTTCCAGCATTTTTGGCAAAGGCAGTAATCGGTGGGGACTTTGTGAAGCTACTTACAACATCAATAAAAACAACAAACAAAAAGATTGGGACAATCTGTGATCTAGTATTTCCCTCATACAAAGAAGGCGTGCATTCTGTTGTTGCCGAAATGAGATCATGATTGACATATAATATCCTAAAATTCTAATTTTTGTATGGGTCTTGGAGGTTACTGGGGCGAGGTACTTGATGTTTTAAGAGAGATCATTCCTGTTTATGATAAGGTAAATTCATTTATTTCCCTTGGAAAAGATGAGGAATTTCGTACAAGGGGCATCTCAGGCAGAGTAAAAGAAGGAGATACAGTCCTTGATGCTGGTTCTGGATTTGGTAACATGTCAAAGACTGCATTAAAACTGTGTGGTAATAATTTAGAAATTACACTCTATGATCCCCTGATACCTATGCTAAAAAATACAAAAAAATTTCTTGAAAAACCACCTCATCTTGCATCTGGAGTCTTTGAACACATCCCATTTCAGAATGAAACGTTTGACTCAGTGATTTGCGGTTATTCATTACGTGACGCAATAAGTCTTAGGACTGCAATATCAGAAATTCATAGGGTCATAAAAAAAGGAGGGCGATTTGTAATAGTTGATCTTGGAAAACCAGATCATCCTTTTATCAGAATGGGCGTTTCGTTTTACCTTAGAGCAATACTTCCTATCATTGCATTTGTTGCAGCAGGAAAGCTTGGACTAAAATTTGCAACTCTATATGGAACGTACAAGCTATGGCCTCAAAATAAAAAACTTGAATCCATGTTACTCGAAAAATTTTCCAAGGTAGAGTTTGATACTGCGATGATGGGCGGTGCGATAATGGTAGCAGCATACAAGTGACATGAATAAGCCGCTGATTCTTGTATATATCACTGCACTGATTGTAGGAATATCATATGGAATGCACAATCCTATTGTTCCTGTCTTTTCAAAGCAGATTATAGGCGCATCATATTTTGATCTCGGTCTGATTGGTCTTTCAAATTTTATTCCATACATGTTTATTCCACTATTTGTTGGTCTGCTGCTTGACAGATTCAATAATGGACTCCTTCTCTCACTTGGAATAACAATAGACGCAGTATCAATCTACTTGCTGTCCATATCACAATCGGTTCCTGAAGTTGCAGCATTTAGAGCAATGACTGGAATAGCACATTCATTTTTCTGGCCTCCTTGTGAATCCATCATATCCAGAGTAACATCACCACAAACTCGTGTAAAATCAATCTCAAAATTTATGGGATTCTTTGTTGGAGGATTAATGATAGGTCCATTAATTGGAACATTTTTGCTAGAACACTTTGATGTAACATACAGAATTCTATTTCAATATGCAACCTTTGCTATTGCAACTGGAATCGTTTCTTCACTACTTTTGAAAAAATATGGAAAAACAAGGCATAAAACAGAATTTTCTCTTGTTTCTGTCAAGAAAATTTTGAAATTTCCTACTGTTGTCTTAATGTTAATTTTTTGTAGTTCTGCGTTTGGAACATTTCTTACTATCTTACCCGCGTACATGAATGATAGATCGATTTCAGAATCAAATATAGAATTATTATTTTTCATTTTTGGAATTTCAAGATTAACTTCACTTGGTTTTTCTGGCTTGTTGGCAAAAAAAATTTTTCACAGTCTTATTGCAACAATGCTTTCTATTGCCATAGGAATGATAATTGCAGCTTATTCATTTTCGTTTGAAATGTTTGTTGTTGCTGTACTGATCATGGGTTTTGGTTTTACTGTATATTTTCCACTGACATTTGAAATCATAATGAAAAGGGTACAAAAGGAACACTCTGGTGGACTGATAGGAGCTTACGAAACGACATTTGGTGTGGGATGGGCAATGGGTCCTCTTGTTGCTGGAATTGCAGCCAATTTCTTTGGAAACTCATCTCCTTATTTCATGTTTTTTGTTATCGGTATTGTAGTCACATCGATAATTATTATGAAGAAAAAAGAACTCGAACCAGCATGGAACCCCAAATTTTAATTATGAAACTTAAAAAATATCCCAAAATTTATGTTGAATTCTGCATTATGTGATATTATTTTTTAACACAATCTCAATTTAGGTGAATTTTGTTAATTCAGATATATTCAATTTCATTTTTTTCAATCTGGTGAAAAATTTACACAACTTTGTTTAGCAGTTTATACGCGTAACAATGTTAAACAAGACTTATAATGTCACGTCTAAGGCTAGTGATCAATGGCTTCTCTCAATTTGGCGGTTGTTGTCAAATTAGAGCCTGATTTTTCTGAAGGAAGTATAAGCTACAATCCTGATGGAACACTTAACAGGAACGAAACAAAAAGTACCCTGGGTCCACATAGTAAAATTGCCGCACAGGCAGCATTTTATGCAAAGGTCAAGTATGGTGCAAAAATCTCAGTTGCTTCAATGAGTGGACATGTAGCCAATACTGCTTTACAGCAAGCTATGCAAACTTGCGATGCAGAAGTACTTCATCTGTATAATGACGTGCTTTTTGCAGGAGCAGACACACTGGGCACTGCTGAGACACTAAAAGCCGGTATTAATAAAATGGACGGAAAAATGGATATCGTATTTTCTGGTCATAGAGCCTCTGATGGTGAGACAGGTCAGACAGGTCCACAAATTGCATGGAAACTAGGATTTCCATTTCTTGGTCATGTTATTAGTTATGATATTAATTTAGAAAAAAGAACTATAGTAGCAAAACGCTTGTTGAGCCTGCAGGGAATGCCAGATGTTATTGAAGAGATTGAGGCACCACTCCCAGTTTTTATTGCAATTGATCCATCTTACAAATATAGTTTCAATACAATTTCTGAAAGATTAACCTCTGAAAAATATCAGAGAGAAGCTTATGAACGGGCTAAAAACTACAAAGAATATCTCAAGGTTTTCAATTCTGAAAAACTCGAAGTTGATAAAACACTAATTGGACTTGCAGGCTCGCCAACAATAGTATATGATGTACAGCGAGTACCAAAAGGAAAAGCCACTAGACACGCAGAAGTCTTAGATGGTTCAAATCCAGAACATATACGCAAGGTTGTTACAAAAATGAGAGAAGCAATTTCTGCAATGGTAACCAAATGACTACAGAATACTACCGTCATCTTTATGTCGTAATCGAACAAATTGATGGAAATCTTCTTCCTGTAAGTCTTGAAATGCTAGGAGAGGCAAGAAGACTCTTTGATGACTTTAATTTAAAATACTCTTCAAATGAAAAAGTGGTTGCAATAATACTAGGACACAACATAAAGGACTTGTCAAAAAAGCTGATTGAATACGGGGCTGATGTAGTTGTCTCTGTTGATCACCCAGAGGTAAAAGATGTCAGAAATATTATTTACACCAAGATAATTAGCCAAATTTCTACAGACAAAGAGATTGCAACAAAGATTGAGCCAAATTCTGCCCCGGAATTTAAAAAACCACGATACATGTTTTTTGCTGCCGACAGCATTGGCAGACATTTGTCATCTACTGTATTAGTAGAATTAGATTCTGGACTTGCTTCAGATATTAACAAACTCATAATCAGGGATTTAGAAGTAACCCACCAAATTAAAACAGCTGGTAAACCTGTTAACTTCAAAAAAACCTTGGAAATGTACCGACCTGATTTCTCAGGTTTCTTATGGACTACTATTCTCTGCCTTGACAATAGAAATAATCCTGCTATAGAAAGGGATTATTCACCTCAGGCTTGTAGTATTATAGCTGGTGCTTTCAAGCCAATCAATCCAGATCCAAAAAGAAATGGAGTGATAATAGATTATCAACCAAAAATAGACGAAAAGGATCTTAGAGTCAAAATTCTGAGTCGAAAAGTTGTCGAAAATGAAGTTGATTTTGATAGCCATAAGGCGGTTGTAGGCTTTGGACGTGGAATCAAAGATGCCCCAGAAAAAAACATTACTCTTGTTAAAGAGTTCGCAAAGCAACTAAATGCAGAAATAGGTATCTCTTTACCGATTTCAAAAAATATTTTCCCAGCAAGTCAAGCAATTAGTTCTACTTACATGATTCCAGCCAGAGTAATTGGAACAAGTGGGCGAAAAATTAGTCCCATGCTTTATGTAGCCTTTGGAATAAGTGGTGCAATGCAACACATATCCGGCATGGAGGATTCTGAGTTCGTTGTAGCAATAAACCCAGATGAAAATGCTCCAATAAAAGATCAATGTGATATGTTCATCAAGGGAAGAATGGAAGATGTTATTCCTCAATTATTAGAAGAGATCAAAAAACAACAACAAGTAGTGCAAGCGTGATTTTATGGAAAAATACGATGTAGCAATTGTTGGTGGCGGTACCGCAGGCTTGGCTGCCTTAAAACAATTATCTAATCTTGGAAAGCAAGCAATTCTCTTAGAGGCTGGTTCAAAAATCGGATCAAAAAACATCTCTGGGGGAATCCTTTATTCAAAGAAACCAAAGAAAGGTAATGTAACTAATGTTGAACAAGTTTTCGAAAATTTCCTTACTGATGCTCCGTTTGAAAGAAAGATAACAAAATACATCCTTCACTCTACCTCAAAAGATAAAGTATACTCAATGGATCTTACTGCAGCTCATGATTATCAGGCGAATTTTGGATATTCGGTTCTATTAAACAAACTCAATTCTTGGTTTGCCAAACAAGCAGTTGAAACAGCTCAAAAATTTGGCGGCGGGATAATACCTGGTGTTCATGTAAAATCAATCACTTGGAATGAAAATGGTAAAACCATCATACAAACAGACGAACTTGAAGAATTTGAAGTTAAATCTGTAATTGCAGCTGACGGAGTAAATTCAGAAATAGCTGAAATAACAGGTGCTAGGCCAAAGTTTACACCTACGCAATTGTATCAAGGAGTCAAAGTTATAATAAAATTACCTGAAAAAATAATTGAAGAAAGATTTGGAGTAAGTTCTGGCGAAGGATCAGCGCATCTTTTTGCCGGTGATGTAACTCTAAATCATATTGGAGGAGGATTTCTTTACACTAATCGCAATACACTTTCAGTAGGAGCTGTTTATCATTTTGATTCCCTACTCAAAAATCCAACTGAACCATATCAATTAATTGACGCCTTATTAAGAAATCCAATGATAAATGAATTCATCAAAGATGATGTTCCGGTTAGACCAGAGATCGATAAGAATTTACCACAAGAAGAACAACTTAGAATTCGTTTTGCTGTAACAAAATTAATTAAAACATGGTATGAGGTTAGAGAAGATTACCTTTCCTCAATTACAAAAGTTGAACAAGCTTCTAATGATCTAAATGCAAAACTATCATTTGTCCAAGAACAAATGACTTCAAAATATCATGTTTCTTTTAAAACTGATTATGTTGAAGCTGAATATGGTGCAAAATTAATTCCAGACGGTAAAAGATGTAGAATGAAAAAACCATTCTTCAAGAATATTTTGTTTGCAGGTGATGCTGCGGG
>JBGOUS010000086.1:0-4966 GCA_041477675.1 Nitrosopumilaceae archaeon | reverse complement strand
GCCAGTACAGGATTACCTTCGTGCACAAATGAAAGTGATGTACGCGGAACTCTTTCAAGAGCACATACCAATCTTGAGAATTCAATTCTATCTGATACTTCAACATAGTGAGGTAGCTTTGTCATGATCTTCTTGAAAAAAATACCCCATTAAAAGGTAGCCAGCCTTGTTTTTTATCTTATCGTCTGTCAATTATGTCATTAACATCAGGACCAGTGCCAATTAGTGTTACAGGCACTTTGAGTTGATCTTCTATAGTTTGGATAAAGTGTTTTGCAGGCGAGCTTAAATCTACAAACGAATTCATGTGTGCGCACTCTGGATAAATAATGTCAAGTTTTGTGATAGCTACCTGTGTTGCACTGTTTAACATAATTGCTCGTTTCGCAAGATCAAAATCGAATTCAGCAGATCTTCTTGCACGTCCTGTCACTGTTCCAACCTCTTGCCATCCTTTTATTTTGGTCTGTTCTGGAGAAAGTTCACTTTTGAGGGGACCTGTTCCTACTCGAGTCACATAAGATTTGAAAACTACCATGACGTCTGTTACATTTTTTGGCCCCAGTCCAATATCAGAACATATTCCTGATGCCGTGACATCCTTTGATGTTACATATGGATATGTACCATGCCATAATGATAGGAAAGTTCCTTGAGTTCCTTCAACCAAAACATTCTCGTTTCTTTCTAAGGCAAAATTAACTGCGTTTGGAACATCTTCAAGATAAAGTGCAAGGGAATCAATATCTTTTGCAAGTTTTAGCATCCTCATTGCTCTGTCTGCATTTGCAGGACCTGTGCCAGAGCCAGTGCTACCAATTGTATCTTTTAGCCTACCCTGAGAATCTGTCATTCTATGGGATTCCTCTATTATTCCACATTGGGAATCAACAAATGTCCTATCAGAAACACCAAATTCCTCAATTTCCTTTAAAAGAACTTCAGGACTGACTACAACTCCTGGTCCAATTAGGAGTCGTACATTCTTGTTCAAAAAGGCACTTGGAAGCATTCTAACTTTGTATTTTTTATTTTCGTATTCTATGGTGTGTCCTGCATTTGGACCTGCACCACCACGTACTGCTATTGTTGGATTGTCTTTTATTGCCAGATATGAAATTATTTTTCCTTTTCCTTCATCACCAAAAAATCCACCAACAATAACCAATGAGGGCATACCAGAATTCATAGCTGCGCATATTTAAGCCAAATTATATCAATACAATTTTAACAAAGAAAATAAGTGCCAAGATATGTCCGAACCAAATTATGCTGGAAACATCATCGTGTCGCTTGCAAGTCTTCCAGACTTTCTAAGAAAACCTATTTTAAAAAAAAGACTTCTGGAATTTTTTTCAATGTCTTTACCAGATAAAGCTGAAGTGGTTAATAATGCACTGTCTGCTGGTCCTACTATTCCATTTGACAATTTTGCAAGATTATTTAAAACATGGCTTGAGATTCTAAGTGGCCTTTCAGAAGAACATAGGATCTCTATGTTTTCAAATTATGTTTCAGAGATCCTATCTAGTCCACAAAAGCTTATTGCATTTAATCTAGATGGAATTTTAGAAATTTATTTTTCTTTAAGCCAGGAACAGAAAAACATAATTTCCAATTCTGTTAAGAAAATAATATCATCGTTAGATGAAAATAGTAAGAGAAGATTGTATCTAATAATACCAGATAGAGCTAAAAGAGAATTTGGGATTTAAGTGGGCTTTTCTGGGTTTCTCTGATTTTCATCAGCATAATTGACTACATTTCCGTCAGGAGTCATAACCCCTACAAAGACTTTCTCATATTTTTTGAGAACTTTCCTGTGATCTGCAAGTGACATGTCAAGTTTCATCTCATTCATAACCATAACTCTATAGGTTTTCCACTCACTCCAACACGTATTACAGCATGGATAATTTACTGAAATAGGATCAAGCTCCTCCGTATCTGGAATTTCTTTTCTGCATTTAGTACATAATCTTGTCATAATAAACCCAGTAAAGCGTAGTCATTTAATCTTTTTTTAAGAAAGAATATTACAGTGCAAGACGTAAGAAAACCGTGAAGATAAAGTGCCCCAAGTGCGACGGCATAGCACATCTTGCTGATGACTTTTCTTTTGTCAAATGCGATCCTTGTTCCCTTGATATAACATATGGTGAGTATGTGAAACTCATCGCATACAAAGATCACACGTATTCTGATATTTTAGGAGATTATGTTGGCAGCACAGAGGGCACAAAAGCTGGAACTCTTGATGATTGGTAGAAAAAAACTACCTGTAAGATTTAATTAATTTCTAAAGAGACTGAGATTATTGCAGTTCATATTTGAGATCATTTTGAATCTGATAGGTTTTCTAGTAGGAATAATCATCGGAATTTTATCCTATACCGGTTTTAAGAATACAGGCAGTCCTACTCTTTTCAGACTGACTATTGCTTTTTTGTCAATAAGCATAGGTTTTGGTGTGGTAGGGGCAGGGTTTTTGGCCGAATCCCTTGTCATCAAATCTGGCGAAATAGAGCCATGGGTTCAGACCTTGGGGATAGGTATTCAGACGGTTGGATATTTTTTTATAGCGTTTTCTCACAGCATCAAGGCATTTTTTCCAAAATCAAGATACTTTAGAACAATAGCAGTACCACTTTTTGTCATCCCAGGAAATTCAATTGAACATATTATAAGGTCAATTTCTTTTATCCTATTGATATATGGGACAATAGAGACAATTCTATCATATATGGAGAATAAGAAAAGCAGTACGGTTTTTGTGGCCTCAGGCCTTGGCCTTCTTGCTTTAGGCGAATTTCTAGGATGGTATTCTGTTGTGTTTCCTCAATCAGTTCTTTACTATGTGTCAATATCTACCAAGATAGCAGGGTTGGGTGCCCTATTTGTTCCAGTTTCTAAAATGCCACTCACAGGGATGAAATTTGGCGGCAGTCTATAGAACCCACATGAGTATCATAGGAGACATACTGGCTACTACAAGAGATGAAGCTCCAGACGAGTCGGGAGCAAGTGTCACTTATCTAATCCGCAAGGCAAATGTTTCCCATGGAAGACTCTCTAAAATTTTAGAGATGCTTGTACAACAAGGTCTGCTAGAGCAGCGAAGTTCTTACAGGGCATGCAAGTATAAGATTAGTGACCGCGGGAGAGAATTTTTGCAGGCGTATCGCGGATTTAGGGAATTTGCAGATAACTTTGGTTTAAGAATTTAGCCCTAGTCATCTTCTGTTTCTTCGTCTTCTTCATCTTCGTCATCAAAATCATCTTCAAAACCATTATCAAACTCGTCTGACATCGGCTGTAAGAAAAGCCAATTTACTATTAAAGATTTAGTTGTGATTCAGAATTTCCACATTATATTTAAAAAGAATATCCTAGCACTGGTAATGACTTTGTATTTTTAATAATCTTCACAGTACCGGTGTTATGCACGGCAATTCTTTTCAACAAACCCTTATGATGGTGTTACCCAACCGCCACAGGAGACGCAGATATCCATGCCATCTTCATTTACATGTGTCTCAGAACCTGGCGGACACTGACATTGTTGAATTTCCATATCCATGCAACATACTACAACAACCAATCTTATATCATTTTCAATAACAAAACATAATTTACTAACAAATATTTGAAAAATTGTGATAGTTGCTTGCGATCAGAATGGAATCAATCTAGCTGCAACTACAATAAAAAATGGCGGTTTGGTAGTATTTCCTACAGATACCGTATATGGCCTTGGCTGCGATCCGCGAAATGCAAAGGCAGTGGAAGCGGTTTTCCGAATAAAAAAGAGGGGAAGAGCAAAGGCACTACCAGTACTAGGATATTCTAAAGAGGAAATCTCAAAAATTGCTGTTTTTGATGAGATATCAAGCATTATAGCTGACAGGTTTTGGCCAGGTCAGGTAACATTAGTTTTGAAATTAAAAGACAGTGAAATAAAAAAAGCAATGAATCAGGATGACAAGATAGCTGTTCGCGTTCCCAATCACCCTTGTGTTTTGGCACTTTTAAAAGAGAGCAAACTAATTGTTGGCACTAGTGCAAATTTTTCTGGATTACCAGCCTTTTCTGATTCAAAAAGGGTTCAAGAAAATTTTTCTGGTTATGATGTTTTCTTAGATGGTGGTACAATTTTAAACTCTACAAGCTCAACTATTATTGAAGTAAAAAACGGAATCTTGGAAGTATTAAGACAGGGGAAGGTAACAAGAGAGGAGATTACCAACTCATTTTGAATCTGATTATAACTTCTAGCAGACATCTTGAAACCGAAGCTGCCAAAGAAATCTCAGAAATTCTAGATGAATTGGGAGACCCTAATGCAACAGTTGAGATATCAGATTTATCTGGAATTCTCACAGCTACAACTTCACTTGATCCATTTCTAGTTGTAAAAAATATTCGAGAAAAGATACTTGATGAACCGTGGATGATCAGATATTGTCTCAGAGTGATACCACTACATGATACAGTTTATACAAAAAAAGAAGATATTGTAAATTCGGTTCTTAATTTTGTTAGCAAAATGCAGCCACAAGATACCTATAGGATTACAATAGAAAAAAGGCATTCTGAAATTTCAACTAGTGAAATCATAAGTGAGATTGCAGATAAAATTCAAAACAAAGTATCACTTGAGAAATTTGACTGGATAATACTAGTAGAAATACTTGGGAAGATGACAGGAATTACAGTCCTAAAAGAAGACGATGTCCTAAGTACGCAGAAAGTAAAGCGTAGTTTATCTGAATAAAACTGCTGCTTTTTCCGCAAGCAGATCTTCTAGAGGAGTCTTTGATGTTACAGCATCTAATTGTTTTTTTGATATTTTAAATTCTTTTTTCAGAAAAGTGGAATTTTTTGTTGAAATCAAATTTGATTTCAACAAAAAATTCCACTTTTCTGAAAAAAGAATTTAAAATATCAAAAAAACAATTAGATGCTG
>JBGOUS010000073.1:0-5419 GCA_041477675.1 Nitrosopumilaceae archaeon | reverse complement strand
TTTTTCAGTTGCAAAATCCTTTCGCGTAAAACCCAATTTCTTTACTCCATAGCTAGTCTTTTTTTATCCAACTTTTCTGTAACTGTATTTGTTCTTTATGTTCTGACCAAAATAAGTACCCTTTGATGCAGCATTCATCAATCCATCGTATTCATATTCAGGTACACCAGAATACTGATATATTCCTCCACTATTGAACTCAATTTCTAACATTCGTCTAACTGGATCATATCCAACGGAACTCAAATTGCTAGATTTCACTGACGTTCTTTCCATAACTACTCGAATTTTATTGAACCATCCATCTCAACATGAGCTGTTTGCCAATCGTATGCTGCTTTGTCTATTGTCTTTTCTACTGAGGAACGTACTTTGTTTAGCTGTAAATTATTTGTCTGCTTTGACAGAAATACAACGTCTTTCATCTTTTTGGAATGCATTCCGTTGAACACTACAAAATCTACTGGATGAAGAATAGCCTTGATGTCATAAGGATCATATTTTAATTTGGCAAATTCTGTATACATCGATTTTTGTACTATTAATGGAACTTTTTTTCTACCTCGTTGTCGAGCTCGTTCACGTAATGCTTCTTCTTTTTCATCCAATTCCTCTTCCTTATCTTCTAATTTACGCACTTTTGTCTTGTAAGAATCCAACCAAGTCGTGGGTGTTTTTCCTTTATACTCTATTCGAAGATCTGAAAAACGAACTAAATCTCCACAGCATGGACAAACACACAAGAACCTTCTAAATGATTGAAAAATATTCATAATTTCCATTTAAACTACCTCATAGTTTACTCGTTGTTTTTCTATTGCATTTTTAATCATGCGTTGATGATCGTTTAACCTCGCATTTCCAGTCTTGATATCCAAGAAAGTTATCCAATCAACTTTTGAGTTGTGGCATCCTTTGAAAATAATTAAATCAACTGGTTTGAACAAAGCCCTACAATCTGCAATTGTATGTTTAAATTCTCGATACGCTGGCAAAATCTGTTCTATTATATCTCCAATTCCAGTAGCGATTGCCCCTTTTTCAGATCGTTCAGACATTGATATCTTTCTTTGTACAAGTTCTTCCGCACGGCTTTTCAGCTCATCCATATTTTCTTGCTTTTTCTTGTCTGCAATGTCTGGAAACTTTCCAAGTCCGTCAAAAATGATTGCAGAAGATAGTTTGAATTCTTCATCACAGTTTGGGCATAGTGCATAAAGGTTTGAGGTTTGTAATTGACGAAGAATAATATCTTTAGTTAGGCTCATGTTTTTTGACTACTGGTTCAGAGATTGTTTTAGACATTAACTGCTACCTGCCTTTCTGTCTCAAATTTATCTTGGAAGAACTTTACACATTCTTGAAGTTTTTCTTTTGGAACTAATCCCTCTTTTTTCATTTTCTTAAATAATTGTGGATAAATGAATTCTTTATTAGAATATACTACAATTTTTTCACATTCCCCGTTATAGTAGTATTCTGTATTGACATCTCCTCTAACTTCTTTCACAGGAAACCCATAAGCCATGGCTACAGCATTATGATTTAGTCCATATCTACTATAATCATTTAATGGTAGATGGATTTGCATTATATCTTGAATTGTTGGAGTGTGTAATCTTTTATACAACCATAACGGATCGTGACCATTAAACCCGTTCTTTATTTGTAGTTCTCTGCTACGTACAAATACAAATGGAAGATCAAAATTTGTAATGTTAAAGCCTATGAGATTCAATGGATCCTCCTTACTACCCTTTAATGCTGACATCATTGTGTATAGATCCTCTAAGATGTGTTTCTCCGAGGATTCCCATTCTTTGAGTTGTTTAGTTGGATTATCATTTATCTGGTAAGTAATCATGATGATCTTTCCTTCTATTGGATTTAATGCTCCCCTAACTCTCTTCCAAAATTTTTGTTTAATTTCCCGATCAAGACTATCTTTTGTTATTTTACCAGATTCTATACCATGTTGTATTTTCAGATATTCTTCCTTTGATTCATAGGCAGGAGCAGTTTCTATATCGAAATAAATGTCCGTCATGAAGATCAATTTTATTTCACTTCACAAATGATAAAATGACGGATGTAGCTAGACAAAATGACATCCTTCTCACGTTTATCTAGAGTCGTCCTTGTGTCTCATGAAGCAACTTTAGTCAACATCTATCTCTGCCATTGGACAACCAAACCCAAATCGATCTAGTCTTAGAATGTCATTTATCTCTCTCCAAGTTTGTTTTTCAATCCATCCTTTGGGTTAACTCTTATGCAGTCCTTGGATATCGTACTGGGTTTATTTTGAGATACTGTGTATTCCCTCGAGTTGATATGCTAAGCAACTTCGGTCTAATCGGTGATCTTTATGAATCAGTAACTTACCAATTTTTTTGCCTTTTCTATTGATTACACTCAATCCATCAATAGAAATACCAATTACTTGGTAATCAAACTCTGCATGACATCTTGCACATAATACAACCATGTTTTGGTAGTTATCAGGTCCTCCTTTCTTTAGAGGAAAAATATGATGCACCTCTGAATAATATTTCCCTCTTGAGATTTCAAGTCTATAGTTGCAGACTTGACATCTATGCCTGTATTTCTTTTTTAATTTCCTTGATTTCTGTGTGTCTCGTATATACCTAATAGTTTTACCAATTTTCCTTCCAGGAGCTCCGTCCTTATCTATTGGTATCCTTACCCGTTTCAATCTTTCTTTTTTTATTTTATTTGAGATGTCATTTTGTAGCTCTTTCAAAATAATCTGATAATCTTTATGTGACATCGATTCCCCATTGTTAGACGGATAACCACCGCTTCTGGGCTTCAGTATCATGCTTTGATCCCAAGTAAATTTGCCAGATTTCGGTAATTTCTTGGTCTTGAAAATTGTCAATCTCCCAATTAATACATCAAGTCTTACGTTTCCTACAATCTCTTCTTTTATTTTTACTTGCGAAGGAAATCTTGTGGATTTTTTTTCCTTGTACCAAGTAGGTTTTTTTACATCATACCAATCGCTGATAATTGTAAAAATTCCCCGAAGTTCTTTTGTCCCTTTTACATAAAATATAATTTTATCACGAGGCCTGATGATTGATCTTATTTTTCCTTTATTGCTGCTTGCCCAAACCTTTTTTTTTCTAAGTATTTCCCAATTTTCCTTTGTGACAGACCATAACCAAATTTTGTAAGGTGGCCTTTTCACAATTCTATTCATCCTTTGGAAGTATTTACCATTTTAGATCATCTAAAACCAAGGAATCTGCATTTCTTTCAAATATGGTACGGTTTGAAGGGATTAATTTTACATAACATATGTTGACCAAAGGAATTATCATGATACCAGAGAATTACGATTGGCATTTTTACCAAACATTTTAAAAAACAGATTAGCCAAAGGCGAAATTACTAAAGAAGAATACGACAAGCTAAGCAAGGAATTTCTATAATCTTCGCACAGATTTTTGTTCCTAAAGTATATCGAATACTTTTGTAGAAGAATGTCTTATTTCTTCTAATTGATAAAAAAACTGTACCTGTTTTTGGTTTTAGTTTTGTCATTAGGAATCATCACTGGATTATCGATTAACGTTTCAGCTCAAGAATACAACATACCAAGCTGGATTAAAAACAACGCAAAATGGTGGTCCCAAGGTCAGATTGATGATTCCGAGTTTGTAAAAGGAATGCAGTATCTGATGCAACAAGGAATAATGAAGATTCCACAAACAAGTTCTAGTTCAAGCTCCTCTAATGGGATTCCAAGCTGGATTAAAAATAATGCAGGATGGTGGGCAAGCGGTACTATATCTGATGATGACTTTGTCAAGGGAATGCAGTATCTTGTCCAATCCAATATAATCCAAGTAAGCGTAACACAACAGCAACCAAATCAAGGAAATATTTCTTGCAAAGGCACTGCTGGATGCTTTTTTGGTCCAGTCACTCATGTTATAGATGGAGATACTGTTGTAGTAAATGATGTCCACATTAGATTTGCACTAGCTGCAGCCCCAGAACTATCCCAAAAAGGCGGAGTAGAGGCAAAAGAATTTGTCGAATCAATCTGTCAAGTTGGTTCAAAAGCACTGGTAGATGAAGATGACGGACAAAGAGGCGGAAGTTATGGAAGAACAATAGGAGAGCTTTATTGTGGTGATACATTGGTAAATTCGGCTCTATTAGAAAAGGGACTAGGAACTATAGACAAGAGATTTTGTGGTACAAGCGAGTTTGCAAGCGAAGGCTGGGCTAAAAAATACGGTTGTTGATTTTCATGTATCTAAAGTCTTGAATGCAGTTTCGTACTCTTTACCTTTGCATTTGGGACACCGCTCAGTTCTTCCTCTTACAGCCCAATATACAATTCCACCAACGAATGTTAGAGCAGTCCACCAGAATTGTATGCCAACAGATGCATGATACCCTATGACAAATACCTCGCCACAGCTCTTACAAGTTTTTATAGGAACATTAAGCTGAACCATTATCTTACTGCAAAATGCTTCTGTAATAAGACTTCTGCCAAGATTAGTTCAAAGCTTTCTAACAAATCATCTTGACAGGACAAATCAAAAAATACCGTTAAGTAAATGAGATATTAACAAACAGCGTTGAACTCTATAACTGAAACCTGCATAGTATCTGTGTCAAAAGACAAGGTCTTCCAATTTTTATCCAATATTGAAAATTTACCGAAATGGAGTACACAATTCGTCAAGAAATTGGTTGTTGTTAATGGAAAATACAAAGCTATAACACCCATAGGGGAGGTTTTCTTAAAACTTGAAACAGATGAAAAGGCAGGCCTAATTGACATCTATGCAGGACCTACAGAAATGCACATGACGCCAGCATTTCTACGAGTAATATCTTTTTCCAAAAACTCTACAGCTATAATGTTCACGTTTTTTCAATATACAGATACTGATGACAAGACTTGGAAAATTTTTGGTGAATGGATTAAGATTGAAGTTGAAAATATCAAGAAACATTTCTCTTGATATGAAGACCGTATCATACTTATGAACAAAAAAGATCTGAAAGAAAAAGTTATAGTAGGTGGGGGTATGGCTGCCATTTTTTTACCAGTCAGGCTTGTCTTCTTCACGTTTATCTCAAAATATTGGATAGGAAGTGTTGGGCTAGTATCTATTGTGGCAATTACAATGCATATTCTTTCATCCAAAAACAAACTGGGAAAGTTTGGCATAATGTACCAAAATCAGACTCGCAAATTAACGACGGGAAAATTAGGGAATGGTCTAATCGTTCTATCTATAATATTGATAATCTATCTTGGCGTAACTCCATACCTAATAGAAAAGGCAAATACAACTTACTTTAAAGAAAAGGAATTTTATTCGAATGTTTTCAAATTAGCGATGAATCATACATCAAACGGAAAGTC
>JBGOUS010000057.1:0-6100 GCA_041477675.1 Nitrosopumilaceae archaeon | reverse complement strand
GGCAGCAGCAATTACTGATGGTTCTTCTATTACCATTGGAACAAGGTAATCCTTTCTGTTTATCCTAAAACTTGTAGCTATTCCAAGTGGAAAGGATACCGTCCCTATTGCATTTTCAATCATCTTATCTGCTTCATCAAATGAAATCCCGCCGTCATTTTGCAGAACTTTAACATCTTTTTTTGAGAGACCACAAAATGACGCTATTATTTTTATCCTTTCTTTTTTATTCTTTTCATAAAACTTTGGAATTGATGAATTTGCCAATTTATTTTACTATCCTGATAAGTTTGTCATCGGTTTTATCTGGAAATCCTCTCCCGTCAGTATTTCCTGTAAATAGGTAAAGATATCCATCTGGTCCTTCATTTACATCTCTTATTCTTCCAGCTCCACCCAATATGCTTTTTTGTTTAGTGATAATACCATTGTCTATTGATACCTCGTACAAATTAGTTCCACGTAAAGTTGCCATAATTAGATCATTTCCAAGATCAAGTTTGTTAGAAGAATAAAACACTATACCAGCAGGCTCTAAACTTGGATTATAACATACTAACGAGTTTACAAAATTTTTATCACCTGAACACTCCTGATCTGGCCAACCAAAGTTTTGCCCAGATTTTACAAGGTTTATCTCATCATTTTTTGTTGGGCCATGCTCTGTTTCATACAGGTTCCCTGATTTATCCCACGCCATTCCTTGAGGATTTCTGTGTCCATATGAGAATATTAGATTATGAAATGGATTATCAGATGGTGTTGTGCCATCGTCATTTAGTCTTAGAATTTTTCCTGCAAGTGAATTCAAGTCTTGTGCTGAGTGTTCATCGGTAGCATCACCAGTTGCTACATACAGTTTTCCATCAGGACCAAATTTTATTACACCACCATTATCAAATTCTGCTCCTGGAATTTTGTCTAAAATCACTACAGCGTCAGTAAGTTTGTTTTCTGATTCTGTGATTCTGATGACCTTATTCCAAAGTTTGTTGTCTTCTGCATATGTGTAAAAGACATAGAGGTAGTGATTATTTTCAAAATTAGGATGTAAAGTAAGTCCTAGCAATCCACCATCAGTGACGTCTACTACATGTAGATTTGCGAGCGGATCTTCTATCAAAACACCAGAATCAATTACTCTTATTCTACCAACTTTTTCTGTAAAAAAAATTCGATCATCTGCAAAATCCATGGCCCAAGGTGTTTGGAGATTTGTTGCAATGATTTCTACAGATTTTGTTCCAGTTGAATTAGTTATTGGTCCTGGTATAACAATTGGATTTGATGGAGAATTCAAAATTATGATAGAAGCTATAACTGCTCCAATAATTCCCAATATTCTTATTTTTTTGTTCACAATTGTGACATCTTGTGAATCCTATTAATTATTTCCAAAATTTGATAAAGCGTATATATCACCCCCAAACTTCTTTTCAGTTAGCGGGGTGGGGAAGCCAGACACTACTTTGGGCAAAGTCATCCCGGCGGGCTCATAATCAATACTGATGAGATACCCGCAAATCAGTAGTTCAAATCTACTCCCCGCTATTCCGTTCATTGTTATATGCTGAGTGAAATTTAGTTTCTTGTTTTGATTTTAATTTTAGCGTAGTGATTTTTTACGGATTGAGAAACATGAAACCATTTTTCTGAATCATAAAATTCAATTTTTTTATTTGATTTCCCAATTCTTTGTAAAGGTCGAGTTAAATGTCTATGTGCAGACATGATTGGTACATAGAGTCGTCTTTCAATTTCTCTTGGGATTTCTTCAAGCAATTTATGTTTAGATGTATTGCCACACTTGACACATTCAAAGCCCTGGTTTTTGCCTTTAGACTTCATTCTTTTATTACAGTTACGACAAAGTGGATTTACAGTTTTTAGATTTCTTTCCAATTCCAATACCTTTAACAATTCTACGTTAAGAATTCTTTTATGATTTTTTGATGCTTTTCTTATGCCACCACCTATCTTTACCAAATCACCCTTGATGAGTTTGGAAGCAATCTGTGTCATACCTGTAGGTTTGTACACAATACACTGGATTTTTTGGCCATCTTTATTAATGGAAAAAATAACATGGCCTCCAATCTCAATTTTTGGCATATCAAAGATTTTTCCAGTAGTAGTGCCGGATGAAAATGGTTTCAAATTTGATGTATCGAGTTCGTTTTTTAGGTGTGCCCCAGTACCTTGATTTGATCTGAATACCATATAACCAGCAAACTTTTCAGCAGATCTCACCAATGATGCGCCTTTTAGAACAGAATGAATGTCTTCTCCACGAACACCAAAAAGGACTGGGTCAGGTCCATGGGGAGCGATTAAGACTCGATTTTTTTCTTCGTCAAAACTGTTAAAGGTTCTTGAACGTGTTAGATTCTGCATTTTCCTTACACTATCTTTAGAGATCTCTCGTTTTTTACCAAAATTTGATTCATCTCTGTAGCTGATGAATTCAAACGTGTGATCATAAAAAGAATAACCTATTGCGCCGATAGCTCCTACCAAACCTTGCCCATTTCCTAAATAAAATAATTCAACACCATTTTCTAAAGCAAATTTTTTTGCCTTGGCTCTATTGATTAGTTGACATAGTGCAAGTTGACCAAATTTAGAGAATTGTTCTGGGATTTTTTCTTGTTGATAAAAAACAAGACCTGGATTTGCACCTTCAGTTATTGAAGAGTATTTCTGAATGAATTCAATTATGTTTTTTTTAATAGTTTCAGGTTTTTCAGTTTTAATTTTTATGGCCACTGCACCGTTACCTCGTGTTTTCCAAGGTATGTTTGGATTAAATCTGATAAGGTATGGATAATCCAAAAATTTTACATGTTCTTTTTTTAAATATTCTACAATTTTGTATGCAAGAAATGTTGTACACATCCCATTTCTTGAATCGGTGTCGTCAAAGCCAATATGAAGTACTGAGCTAGTTTTCATCAATTACAGTCATTGTAAGTGTAGAACGCACATTTTTGAGTTGCCTTAGGTTGTTTGATATGGTTTTTTTAAGTATCGCATTATCGGGTGCTTCAATTTTTACTACTAAATCATAGGCACCATACAGAACATAGACATACTTGACATTTTCAATAGCTTTCAGCTGGTTTACTAGTTCATTTTCTGCACCCAGTTCTGCATTAATGAGAACGAATGCAATTGCCATGCCTTGGTGTTAGATCAAATGATATTAAATATTGCGTATCTTCGCTTGATTTAAATTAAAAATGAATAAGCTTAAAACAGTAAATGATAGTGATAGATGAAAAAAGGATTTTTGATGAGATCCAAAACAGAAAACCTGTTTCGGTAGCTTTGAATGGACCAGATGGAATCCTTCCAAAAGTCCAAGAGACTGCATCAAAAATAATGGAAATGTTTGGCATCCCTGCATATGTCCTTGCAGATACATGTTTTGGTACATGCGATATGAATACAAATGGTGCCAAGGTATTAGGTGCAGAGATACTTTTCCACATAGGACATACGATAAATGACACCACATTTGGTGAAAATATTATACTTATTGATGCATTTGATGATATTTCCTTTGACAAAGTTGCAATGAAATGTGCTACTGAGATCGTGGGAAAAACTATTTCGTTAGTAACTGATAGTCAACATCTTCAACAGATAGAAAGAGTAAAAAAAATTCTAGAAGAAGGTGGAGTCACAGTGAAAATTGGAAAAGGGAAAGGCCAGCTAAATGATGGACAGGTTTTTGGATGTGAATTTTATCCAATAACAGAAACGAAAGACAGTGTGGATGCTAATGTATTTTTAGGCCAAAGTGCTTTTCATGCATCTGGAATTGCGCTTTCTACAGGAAAACCAACTTACATACTTGATCCCTATTTTGAAGAAATAAGAGAGATTACAGAGTTTGCTCAAAAACTACAAAAAAAAGCAATTCTTGCAGTATACAAGGCAGCTGAAGCTGAAACCTTTGGAATCATAGTTGGTCTCAAAGAGGGACAGTTCTCAAAAACTACCGCCCTAAAATTCAGAAAGGAGCTTGAGGAAGCAGGTAAAAAGGTTCAGCTTTTTGCTTTGACTGAGATAACAGATGATAGACTTGGCAACCTAAACGGAATAGATGCTTTCATTCAGGTCGCATGTCCTAGGATATCGACGGATAATCATTTTCACAAACCGGTGCTTTCCACTCCCCAGGCAAATGCACTTTTAAAATTACTAAAAAACGAAAGCATTGAGGGGTTTTTGCAAATCCCTCACTGGCTATAAACAATTATAATCAACAGATTCAAAAATTATACATTGTCAGAATTTAGTCTACCTGGTGATAAAATTGGGATCATTGAAGAATTTGAGACAGGTAACAATACCTTTGACGATGGAAACACCATAAGATCTCTAGTCGTTGGTACCAAAGAATTTGACAAAACTCATCGCATTGCAAATATTAATCGATTAAAGTTACCAGCAGTTCCACAAGTAGATGACCTAGTAATTGGAAATGTTGCTGCGTTAATGGCGAACATGTTTGCTATCAACATATTGTACATTAATGGCAAACCAACACATTCTGGCCTTGAGTGCATATGTCAAGCGAGAGGTGCAAAAAAAAGAATCATTGCAAGGGTGAGCGATGTAGTAATGGTCAAAATCATAAGCCATCTAAATGGAGCAATTCATGCAACAATTAGTGAACCTGAACTTGGAGTTTTATTTACTCAATGTAACAAATGTGGTGGTAAAGTCGTACAGATAGGTAGTAACGTAAAATGTGTAGATTGCGGTTACATAGAAGAAAGAAAGCTTTCAAGTAAGTTTGGAAACGGCGATTTTATAAAACTAGGATCCTAGTAAGAATAATGCTCAGGGCTGCATTCCAAGGAGAAAGAGGCGCTTATAGTGAAGCAGCTGCATTACATTTTTTCAGAGATATAGAAACCATTCCATATCCTACTTTTTATGATGTTTTGGAATCCACAGAAAATGGTAAGACGGATTATTCCATCCTTCCTATTGAAAATTCTCTTGAAGGTAGTGTTGGCGAAAGTTATGATCTGCTTTTGTCTACTACTCTTAATGTCGTAGGTGAGATCTATTATAGAATAAAACACTGTTTGATTGGATTTCAAGAATTAAAGAAAATAGATACTGTATATTCTCATCCGCAAGCACTAGGACAATGTAGAAAATTCATTCAAGATCATAAATTAAAACCAGTTCCTACCTACGATACAGCCGGCAGCGTGAAAATTTTGCTTGAATTAAAAAGTGAAAGCTCAGCATGCATTGCTAGCAAGAGGGCATCTGAGATTTACAAGGTTCCAATTATTAAAGAATGCATAGAAGACAACACAAATAATTATACCAGGTTTCTAGTTCTCGCCAAGAAAAGACAAGAAAAAACTAGTAAAGATAAGACATCCATAATATTCTCCATAAAGCACATTCCAGGTGCACTGTATAGTATTCTTGAAAAATTTAATTCAAATAAAATAAATCTGACAAAAATTGAATCACGTCCAACAAAAAATACATTGTGGGAATACAATTTTTATGTAGACTTTGATGGTCATGAAAGTGAACCTAACATAGCTGACGTGTTGACTAAGATAAAAGATAGTACCGTATTTCTCAAGGTACTTGGTTCATACCCACATGCAGAGTTAAACTAAAAACCACGTGGTTTTCTTACTGTAAAAACTGCGCTAATTCCAATTATTATTATACCAGATATTATCGGTAGCATATGTTTTGCAAACTCAATTGGATTACTTGTGAATTCAAGTGTGCCAAATACTCTTAGGTTAGAATCTCCAGTATTTGTAACCTCGATTCTATGTTGTCCATCTTTCAGACTATACCAATCGAAGTTAACTTCCTTTTTGAACACCTCGTCTACTTGTAGGCCATCGGCTGGGGTATCGATCTTTACATGAAATGAGCTTCCAGTAACATTTAGTATTTCATGAAAATGTTCTTGTGCATCAAACTGGTAAACAGTATTCTCCTCCTTACCAACTGTTTCATTGATTGATTGTGTTTGTTTACCAAACGAAGGAATTAGAAAAATAGAACCCCATATGATTAAGAAAATGCCGATACCTATTCCAAT
>JBGOUS010000101.1:0-4478 GCA_041477675.1 Nitrosopumilaceae archaeon | reverse complement strand
TATACTCTAACAGTCTTGCATTAATCACAGATAGCATTCATGCAGTTTTGGACTCTTTTGTTACTGCAATCTTGCTTCTTGCTGCCAGATGGGCAATAAAACCACCAGATCTTGAGCATACGTATGGCCATGGCAAGATAGAAACCATGGGTGGATTTCTTGGCGGCATAGTAATTCTTTTCATTGCAGCTTTTTTCATTTACGAATCTATTGAAAGATTTCAACACCCGCCACAAGTTTTGCCTGGTATCTTTGCAATTTGGGCTGCGGCATATACACTTGGTACAGATGGAGTAAGAATAACAATTCTTGGTAGAGCATTGAAAAAAGTGGAAGGCTCCACCACCTTACGGGCAGATCTCTATCACGCATTTATGGATATGGGTTCTACTATAGTTGCAATAATTGGAATTTTGCTTGTCACAATCGGATTTAATAAAGGAGACATTATCGCAGCATTAGTTTTAGGATCACTTCTTGTTATTTTATCTCTAAAACTAATCCACAAAACTGCAATGGAGCTTACAGATGCAATTTCTCAAAGTATGGTTAAAAAAGTCGAAAGCATTGTTAGCAACACGGAAGGAGTAATGAATACAGAATCTGTTCAGATGCGCAGATCAGGCCATGAAATTTTTGCTGATGTTACAATATCTCTAAGTGGTGCTGCAAGTTTTGATCAAGCACATAAAATCAGTAGTAATGTAGAAAAAAACATTACAAATTCAATTTCAAATGCCAAAGTAACTGTTCATTTTGAACCAACTTGGAAAGACGTTCCTCTTGATTCCAAAGTAAACAGTATCGCATCTTCTGTAAAAGGTGTAGAAGGTGTTCATAATGTTAATTCATCTGTATCAAAAGAAGGAATCTTCATCAGCTTACACGTATTAGTAGATAAGAATATGTCACTTGAAGAAGCTCACAAGGTTTCAGACGATATTGAAAAACAGGTTAGAAGTGCAGTATCCAACATAAACCACATTACAGTGCATTTGGAACCTTATGTCTCAATACCAAAAATCCTGCCTATAGAAGATCTTACTATAGAAGAACAAATTGCAAAAACAATCAGAGAATACCCATCAGTTAAAAAAATTGGCAGAGTTATTACTCTTCAGCTTCAAGATATTTTCAAGATCGACATAGATTGTTCTTTTGAAGGTGATCTTTCAATTGAGAGAGTTCATGATATTACGTCAGAAATTGAACATAAAATAAGAAGCCAGATTAAAAATGCAATAGTAACAATACATCCAGAGCCAAATTAAAGAATGAATCCAAAAGTAGTAACTTTCCTAAAACAAGATCCCAAGCTTTTAAAAATTATTGAACGTGTAGGAAATTATCAGATTAAAAAAAGAAACAATCACTTTGCTACTTTGGTTGAATCAATAATATCTCAACAACTTGCAAGCGGTGCAGCCGAAGCCATACTTCGTAGATTCAAAAAATTATATCCTAATTTTCCAAAACCTATCCAAATTCTAAAAACAAAAGAATCCAAATTACGTTCCGTTGGACTATCAAAAATGAAAGTTGAGTATCTAAAGGACCTTGCAAAAAAAATTGAAGATGGAAATCTTGAAGTCAAATCCTTGTCTAAGATGCCAGACGATGAAATAATTGAAGAACTTACTCAAGTGAAAGGAATAGGGATATGGACAGCTCAGATGTTTTTGATCTTTTCATGTGGAAGACTAGATGTACTACCTACAGGCGACCTTGGATTACGAAAGGGGGTACAGATGGCTTTTTCCTTGCCTGAACTACCAACACCCAAGCAAGTAGAAGAGATAGGTAGTAGATGGAAACCATATCGTAGTGTAGCTACGTGGTATTTGTGGAAGAGTTTACAGAAATTTGATAATATTGGATAGTAATCAAGTAGTCATATTAAAAACTGTAATGGGGCCGGCCGGACTTGAACCGGCGACCTCTAGCACCCCAGGCTAGAATCATGACCAAGCTAGACTACGGCCCCTCAAGTTGCTGGTAATAGTGAAATTATTAAATCGTAGGATCAAAACTAGAATGATTAAAATCAAGTCAGGTGTTGTTTAAAGTAATGAAGATCTGTTCTATTTGCAAAAAAATTTCAGCATTTGATGAAGATCATCTTAACTGTGTGGAAAAAAGAAGAGTTGAGCTGGAAGCTAATGATTTCAAAGAATCAATTCCAGAAAAAATGAATATTAGTAAGAGCGATGAGGTTGATGGGGGAATTAAAGGAATATTAGATCATTTATCACGAGAGAAAAGAAAATCATAACCATTTTGCAAGTCTATCTCTTTCAAATTTCTTTTTCTCTTCAAAATTCTTTTCATTAGGTTGTTTCAATATAGTAATTGGATTAGGGGTTGCAAAAATGTCAACTTCCAAGTATCCTGCAATCCCCTTACCCATTTCAACAAAACACCCACCTTTACCATCAAAGAGTGCTTCTTCTTGTTCTTGTCGTATTTTTGATATTATGTTTCTAGCAACAGTGACTCCTTCTCCTTCAGCAAAAATTCCTGCCTTTGGAACTGCGATTTTATCTGTTACCATTATTTCATTTACATCACCTATTGCATAAATATTTTCAAAATTTGTTTTGCATCTTCGATCAACTGAAATGAATTTTCCTTTTTGTGCAAATCCAGAGTCTACGATGACTGCAGGGACCTTATGTGGTGGAACCGCTATGAGAAGGTCAAAATTGGTTTCTGAGTTTTCAAAATGTAAAGTATTCTTTTCAATTAAAATTGTTTTATGTAAACCATGAAAGTTGATGTTCTTTGATTTTAATAATTGTAATAGTTCTTCGCTTACTTGAGGTCCCGCTGCTGGCAGAGTTATTGGTGCAGGACTATAAAACTCAATTTGCACAGAGTTACTTGTTCCCAAATCAGTTAACATTGAATGAATTAGAAGAGATGCCTCATATGGTGCGGGTGGACATTTGTAAGGCATACCCATAATAGCCATGACTATTTTACCAGATTTTATTTTCTTAATTGCTTCATTGATTTTTTGGACCTCTTCTATTTCGTATAAATTAAGACCATGTTCAGAAAGACCTTTGATCTGTTCTGGTGCAAGCTCTACGCCTAATGCAATTATCAAGTAATCATAGGTTAGTTCTCTGTATTTTGTTGTAACCGATTTCTTTTGTGGGTATATTTTTATTATTTCTTCATTGATGAAGTCTATACCTTTTTTTGTTATAGACTGTAATGGTTTTTTTGAAAACTCAAATTCTCTAGTTCCATTTAAGATCCAAAGTTTTACTAGACCCATCATAAAATAGTCTTTTTTATCAATTATTGTAATTTTAACATCAGTTGGAAGGTTTTGCCGTAACTCATTGGCTGCTGCCAGACCTCCAAATCCACCGCCAAGAATCAGAATATTTATTGGTTTGATAAATAACACCTGTACAAATTATCTTTCTTGTTGAGTTGGCCTAACCATGATTTCGTTAACATTGACATGAGGAGGAGATTCAACTGCAAACATTATTGCGTTTGCAATATCTTCAGATTTTAGAGATTCTATTGTTTGTGCATATTTCATAAAAGATTCTAACGCCTTTTCTGTAATTGTATTATTAAGCTCAGTTGCAACGATCCCTGGTTCAATGGTTGTCACCCTGATATTGTTTCTGGTGCTTAGTTCTTGCCGTAAACCTTCGCTGAATGCTCTCACTGCATATTTTGTTGCACAATAAACACTGCCAGCAGCAAAGACAACTCTTCCTGCAATCGATGAGAGGTTGACAATATGACCCGAATTCTGTTTTATCATATGGGGTACAGCAGCTCCAGTACAAAATAGAACACCCTTTATGTTTACATCCACCATTTGTTCCCATTCATCAATTTTTAGACTCTTAACAAAGCTAAGAGGCATTATGCCGGCATTATTTACTAGTATATCTATGCGGTTCCATTTTTTTATTACATTATCAATTAATGATTCACAGTCTTTTCGTTTTGTAACATCACAGGTAACAATTAGGCATTGACCACCACTTTTTTTAATTTCATTTTCAAGTTGTTGCAGACGATCAGTTCTTCTTGCAGCAATTGCTACATTACCTCCTGCTTTAGCTAAAGCCAGAGCAGTAGCATATCCTATACCACTACTTGCACCTGTTACTATTGCTATTTTGTCTTTGATCAATGAAAATCTGCTGGTTTATCACAGTATATTGTGTAAATATGTTTTGGTGATATCATCAAAGTTAGGCTGATTAATTTGATTTTATAACAAACGTTTTCGAAAATTTTTGGTATATTTAGTAAACGGATTGCCCTGGTTTTATCTTAGCAATTCTTGCTTGATATAGTAATGCTACTGCTAACGCTAAAAGAACAATTGCAGTAAGCCAATGTGCTACAATCAAAGTTACATAGGCTATGGTAAATCCTATACACAGAACTCCTTGAATTATAAGTTTTATCCAAGATGTGATTTTAAAGGCTCTTGAGAT
>JBGOUS010000054.1:0-6246 GCA_041477675.1 Nitrosopumilaceae archaeon | reverse complement strand
TCAATTAATCTAAGAATTCTCATCCTGTTTTCGACATCAACTCCTTTACGTCCTTTCAAATATTTTTTAAGGATTGGTCCAGTTTCTGGATTTCTAAAGTCTTTTTCTGATGGCAATGTAACCATTAGTCCTCCTGCAATATCTTGTGCCAGTCTGCTAATCTCGTATGGAAATCTAGTAACATTATGTTTACATACATTTGCAAGCATGTCATCATTTAACCAAACTCCAGATTTTGTTTGGTGTGCTTGATACGAAGATGCGATGCCAGCTGCGTATATGCTCTCGTTTAGGTGCGTCATTTCTACAAGTTTGTCTTTGATGTGGGATACGTTTGGTATTCCGTTATAATCTGCAATGGCTGCTGAAGCTCCGATGAGTACATCTCCCAATCCAGTTTTACAAACATAGCTTCTTCTGTGGTAACATGTAAATCGTTCAACAAGCATCGCAGCAAAGTCATATTCACCATTCATAAAAACACGTTCCCATGGAATGAAAACGTCATCAAAAATGATCATGGCTTCTTGTCCTGCAAATTTTGCGTTTCCGGCATCAAGATCTCCTTCTTCCATACTTCTCGTGTCACAAGACTGTCGACCATAGATGTATGTGATACCTGGATCGTCTGCTCTAACAGCTCCAACTATTGCAAAATCTTTGTCATTTTCTTGTAGCCGCATTGTTGGCATTACTATAATCCAATGTGAATTGATACAACCAGTTTGGTGTGCTTTTGCACCTCTAATGATAACACCTTTGTCATTCTTTTCTACTACACGTAAGAACACATCAGGGTCTTCTTGTTCATGTGGAGCCTTACTTCTGTCTCCTTTTGGATCAGTCATTGCACCCCCAATTACAAGATTTTCGGTTTGCACCATCTTGATAAAATCAAGTAGTCTTTTGTGATAGTTTGTTTTGTATTTTTCATCTACTTCATAAGTAACAGAATAAAGTGAGTTTAGTGCGTCCATTCCGACACATCTCTGAAAACATGTTCCAGTATTTTGGCCTAGTTTTCTTTGCATTTTGTTTTGGTTAACAAGATCAGTTGCACTTTCTACAATATGCAAAAATCGATTAACTTTTTGTCCTGTTATGGAAGAATGTACTGTAGCGAGTTCTTCTTCTCTGACAGCAAGATCATACGTCTCAGCAACAGCGTTAATGGAAGGTCGTATAATTGGATGGTCTACTGGTTCTTTAACACGTTCTCCAAAAAGATAGACCTTAAGATTTCGTCCTCTGAGACTTTGTATATACTCAGTACCTGTCCTAATTGGCATGCATCTATTTCTTCGTTAAAGCAATATAAAATCTTAGGTATGTTATTTAGCGGCAAAAAGTGCAGATATGCGATCAGGTAAGACCAATTCTTACATCTACTACCTTACAACCCTTTCCGTTTTCAAAGACTAGTACAGGGTTCATGTCAAGTTCCTTTATTTCTTTAAAGTCACTAACAAGCTGCGAAAGTTTTTGTATGCACTCTGATAATTTTTTGAGGTCGGATGGTTTTTCTCCACGGACGCCTTGTAAAAGCTTGTTTGTTTTAATAGAAGAAATCATTTCGTCTGCTTCCTTATCTGTAATGGGGGCAAGTCTGAATGTAACATCCTTTAGAACCTCAACGTAGATTCCACCCATACCAAACATTACAACAGATCCAAATCCAAGTTCTAATTTAGAACCAATTATAGTTTCCTTCCCACCTTTGACCATTTCCTGTACTAAGACTCCTTTGATGATCGCTTTTTTGTCATATTTTTTTGCATTCTTAATTATTTCTTTAAAGGCAGCTCTTACTTCCTTTGGATTTTTTAGTCCAACTCTTACTCCACCTGCATCTGATTTGTGAATAATTTGTGGTGATACGATCTTCATCACCACAGGAAAACCAATCTTTTTTGCTGCCTTAATTGCTTCCTTATCTTTTGTAGCTAGAATACTTTTTGGCACTGGAAAGCCGTAGGCTCGTAAAACTTCTTGTCCCTCTTCTTCAAGAAGATTTTTTCTTCCTTCTGCTTTGACCTGTGCAAATACCTTTTCGACTTTCTTTCTATTTACAGTAAATTTTCGAATAGTTCCTTCAGAAGTTTGTGACCATGCAGTAAACCTTAGCATTGCATTAAGAGAGCGAATAGCAGTCTCTGCATAGGTATAGTGAGGTATGCCTCCTTGTGCAAGTATCTCCTTGTTTTTGATTCCCTCATCCAAGCCCATAAGGCTTGCAAGCATAGTTTTGCCTGGATATTTTTTAGACACATTAACTATAACCTCAGCAAGTTTGTTGTAATCCAAAGTTGCAGATGGAGTACACATTGCAATAACAGAACCAACATTTGGATGTGCAAGAACTTCGTTTAGTACATTATCAAATCTATTAAAATCTGCATCACCTACAATGTCAACTGGATTTCGGGAAGAACCCCAAGGAGGGATAACTGCATTTATCTTTGGCCTTATTTCTTCTATTTTTGCCATTTTGATCCCAAGCTTCGAACATGCATCCGTAGATATGATAGCTGGTCCTCCTGCATTAGAAACAATGACAAGATCTCCTTGTGTTGGAAGTGGCTGTTTAGAAAATGCTGTTGCATAATCAAATAGCTCTTCCATTGTATCAACTCGAATTGCACCAGACTGCTTTAGTAATGCATCATAAATTTCGTCAGATCCCATCAGAGCTCCAGTGTGCGACATGGCAGCTTTTGCCCCTTCCGGACTTCGACCTGATTTTAAAACAACAATTGGTTTCTTTATAGAATTAAGACGTGTTATTTGTTTGCAGATTTTTAGAAAGTCTGGACCGTTTCCTAAATCTTCAACATACATGACTATTACTTTTGTTTGCTCATGTTCTGCAAGCATATTTAGAATGTCCACTTCATTGAGATCCACTTTGTTTCCCATGCTAATTACTGCAGAAAATCCAATTCCTTGAGCACTCGCATCTTCCACTAGAGCTGCACAAATAGCTCCACTTTGTGAGACCAATGCGATTCCACCAGATTTTGGGGTTACCTTTAGGAATGTTGAATTCATCATTGTTTGCGGTGCAAGATTCATCACACCAAGACAGTTTGGACCTATGATTCTCAAACCATATTGTTTTGCAATTTCTCCTAACTTTCTCTCAAGTGCAGCCCCTGCTTCATTTACTTCCTTAAATCCAGCCGTGATTACAATAGCGCCTTGAATCTTCTTCTTGCCACATTCTTCTAGTACAAAAGGCACCACATCATTTTTTGTAATAATTACAGCAAGATCGATTTCCTCTGGAACGTCAAGTACGTTCTTGTATGCTTTTTTATCAAATACGGTATCTCTAGTAGGACTTATTGGAAAAATTTTTCCAGTGTATCCTTTCATTATATTTGATGTAATCGCTCGTCCTACACTGCCTTCTTTATCTGACGCTCCAATTATGGCGATAGATTTTGGAGAAAGAAAAACAGAATCAGACATTTTTAATGAATTGGGATCAAATTGGATTGTATAATAAGCTATCCGTTCTCATTAACTTCCAAGCATCTTTCCTGCTAGGTTTTCTTTTCTTGGAATCCATTTTATTGACAGATTAGAATATTTTCCCATCAAATTCCAGGCCTCCATAGCAAGGTTCTAAGTTCAGGGCTGTTTATGGCATATTCGTGATTTAATTGGGATACTGTATTTTTAGAGTCACTGTAAATGGTTATCTTATCTTTGTAATCTGAAAATTTTTTCAAGGCGGTAATTATGGCAAGATATTCTGCTTGATTATTTGTAATATTTGGTTCCTTTTCATAGAAAGATTTGCCAGTCTCTTTCACAAAAAAACCAAACCCAGAATTTGGTCCTCCTGAACCATCGACATAAATATTAAACACCATCTCTGTATAGACCTGATATTTTTATGCCCAAGTTTACAACTATCAAAAAGAGAATAAAAGAAATAGACTGCGAAATAATTGATGCCATATATGGCGCATAGACTTCAGTGAGCAAATAATATTGCAAAACCCATCTAGCTATTATGTATATAATTTCACCAATGCCTAGGGATGATATGAGTTTGATGAGATCTTTTTTGAGTACGTGCCAATCAATTTCTCCTGATTTTAATTTGTATTTTTTTCTATTATCAACATAATACAATCCACCAAATGTAGAAAGATACACGGAATAATCAACTAAAAGCGTAAAAGTGGTGTTAAGATAATATTCTTGTTCGGAAAATAATTGTGCAGCTATTGCTGAAATGGTAACGGATGCAACATACCCAAATAGTATATTCTTGTTGAGTTTGAGATATTCTTTGTATTGTTGTCTCACAAAAATTACTTAATAAGACTTACAAATAAATCATCTAATTGAATCATTACAAGCATATAATAGAGATTTAACAAATAGATATTTAGAATGTGTTTAAAAAAACAGAAAACTAGTTTAATAATAATGATGTGAAGGACGTTGTTGTTTTCATAGATTATCGAAATGATCATGTTTTTTCTGTCCTTCAGCAGCGTCTTTTTTCACTAGGAGACATTTAGTCGACGTCGGCAGATTTACGATTAGAAGAGATTGTATAATCTTGCAAGAGATACTTTGTCGGCCGGATCGACGGTTGCAATCTTTCCGTCTACTCTGACTTCATATGTTTCTGGATTGATCTCTATTTTTGGTGTGAGATCATTGTAAATCATATCTTTCTTGCCAATCTTTCTACAATTTTTCACTGGAACTAACCTTTTACTAGTTTTGACTTTAGAGGATAGTCCCAAGTCAAGAGCAATTTGTGACGAAAATGTCACTGACGTGGAATATTTTGCCCCGCCCATGGAACCAAACATTGGTCTGTAGGAAATTGGTTCCGTGGTTGGTATCGATGCATTAGGATCTCCCATCAAAGAATATGCGATCATTCCTCCTTTGATTATCAATTTTGGTTTGATGCCAAAAAACGGTGGCGTCCAGACTACAATGTCGGCAATCTTGCCAGGCTCCAAAGAACCCACATACTGCGATATTCCATGTGTAATTGCTGGATTTATTGTAATTTTGGCAAGATATCGCTTTACTCTCAGGTTATCATTTGTTCCTGATTCTTGTGCTAGTCTGCCTACCATCTTTTTCATTTTATCTGCGGTTTGCCAATTTCTTGTTGTAACCTCGCCTACTCGACCCATTGCTTGGCTATCAGATGACATCATACTTAGGGCTCCAATATCATGCAGGACGTCCTCAGCTGCGATTGTCTCACCTCGAATTCTTGATTCGGCAAAAGAGACATCTTCAGGAACAGATGGGTTGAGATGATGACACACCATCATCATATCCAGATGTTCAGATAATGTATTTACTGTAAACGGTCTTGTTGGGTTGGTTGATGATGGCAGGATGTTTTTTTCACCAGCAATCTTCATTATGTCTGGAGCATGTCCTCCGCCAGCACCCTCAGTGTGATATGTGTGAATGGTTCTACCGGCTATTGCATTTATTGTATCATCCACATATCCGCATTCATTCAATGTATCAGTATGAATTGCCACCTGGGTGTCAGTTTTGTCTGCTACCCTCAGAGCAGAATCAATTGTAGCAGGGGTTGTACCCCAATCCTCGTGTAACTTTAAGCCACATGCACCACCCTCAATTTGTTCCATTAATGCTGTCTCTTGAGAATCATTTCCTTTCCCCAAGAAACCAAAATTCAATGGCAACTCATCAACTGCTTCTATCATTCTTTGAATGTTCCAAGAACCTGGGGTACAGGTAGTGGCATTGGTACCATCGGCAGGACCAGTTCCTCCACCAATCATCGTGGTGGTTCCACTACAAATTGCATGTATAGCTTGTTGTGGTGAAATAAAATGAATGTGAGTGTCAATAGCGCCAGGAGTACAAATGGTATGCTCTCCTGAAATGACTTCGGTGTTTGATGATATGACCAAATCAATTCCATCCATTATGTTAGGGTTTCCTGCATTACCAATTCCTGCTATAACCCCATCTTTGATTCCAATATCTCCCTTGATAATACCCAGGATTGGATCCATAATGATTGCATTTGTGATTACAAGGTCAAGTGAGTTTTCTCTTTTTACGCCGCTTGCTTGACCTTGTCCATCTCTAGCACTTTTTCCTCCTCCAAAAACCACCTCATCTCCATATGCAAGAAGATTTTTTTCAATCTCAATTATCAAATCGGTATCAGCAAGTCTTACTTTGTCACCCACAGTCGGACCAAAGAGATCGACGTAT
>JBGOUS010000070.1:0-5476 GCA_041477675.1 Nitrosopumilaceae archaeon | reverse complement strand
TTGCGCCATATGCAGTGATTCTTTGACTTGATTTTGATATTCTCTTGCCACCGAACAAGCCTGTGGTTCCATCATCGCCAGTTTTTGTATAAATTTTTGTCAATGGTTAATTGATGGTTTTGATACTTTTATCTTGTTCGAATCAAATTATCAAGGTGTGATTAATTTAATAGAGGTGTTTG
The DNA here is from genome assembly GCA_041477675.1 of Nitrosopumilaceae archaeon. Taxonomy (GTDB): domain Archaea; phylum Thermoproteota; class Nitrososphaeria; order Nitrososphaerales; family Nitrosopumilaceae; genus UBA8516. The sequence goes on along the minus strand of JBGOUS010000070.1, from coordinate 5,294 downwards.
TGAGGTTTAGAAATATGAGAGAATTAACTTGTCCATATTGTGACTCGAAGTTCCCTGACAAAAAAGATCTCTCAAAACACATAGACAGAATACATAACGGAGCGGGGTTATTAGAAGGTGATAGAAGGAAATTCTAATGCTCTTTGACTTTTTTAATATTGTATCAGAATTAAAAAAAACTCCACGTAAAGGATGGAAAGAGAAACTTGGTCTACAAAATCCAGAATCTGTGGCAGATCATTCCTATATGACAGCAATCATGGCAATGATACTTTCGGATTTAAACGGATTAAACACAAAAAAAATACTAAAAATGTCATTATTGCACGATTTGGCAGAATCTATTACAGGTGATTTGATGCCAGAAGAGATTTCAAAAAAAGATAAAACAGAGTTAGAAAACCAAACCATTTCAGATATTTTTGCAAAATTGCCCAAGAATTTAGCAGACGATTATACAAAAATATGGCATGAGTATCAAAAAGGAGAGTCAAAGGAAGCAGAACTAGTACACGAGGTAGATCGTTTAGAAATGGCATTGCAGGCTCGTAAATATCGTTCAGAAGGACTTCAAGAAGATAAACTGGAGACATTTTTTTCATCGGCTAGAAAAGACATCAAGAGTAAAGAAATTTTGGAGATTCTTGATGAGATATCATATAAATAATAAAAACACGTGAAAATTGCTATGCAGTATTTTGTAGCATTAAAAATTGGTGAAAAACGAGTAAAATTTGCACGGGAATATTTGAACAAGTATACAAATAATACCGCGATGCCAGCACTTGCACTAAAAGACAATAAAACAAACATATGGGAACCAGTGGGCGAAGAAAATCTCTATGCTGTTCTTAATGATGGAGGAGGATACGTTTTAACAGATGTTAGTGGATATATGATAGTTTTATGTGATAAAAATGGCATATCAAAAGCTATAGCTAGGGGATTAGATATGCAACAAAAAGACACCATTGTAAAGATGCTTCAAACAGATAACATACAAGAATACAAAGGCGAAGTATCTCTTCCAGTATAGAACATTCATGAGTTCAATTTGCCATCTTTATTGAGCAAATTTGACCCTAATCATACATTAAATTAGTACAATGACAAAACCATAGGAATGGCAAAGAAATTCGAACATGAGATTGAGGTACGGGGACATCTCATAGATTCAATGATACTTACAAAAATTTTTGATATCGTAATGGACCTTAATGGTGAATTTCAAGTACAAGAATTCAAAGTTGGCAAAAAAAAGAAGGACCCAAGCTATGCCAAGTTACTCATACAAGGAAAATCACAAAAACATCTTGATGATATTCTAGAATCGGTATACAGAGAAGGCGCTACATCAAAACTTCAACAAGGGATAAAGCTAAAAGCTGCACCAAAAGACATGGTAATGCCTGATGATTTTTACAGTACTACAAACAATCAAACTGATATTTTCTACAAAGGAAAGTGGATCAAAGTAGAAAACATGATGATGGACAAGTGCATTGTAGTTAACGGAAAAAGTGCTTATTGCACACCTATTCGTGAAATTAAAAAAGGTAACATGATCATAGTCGGAGAAAGTGGAATAAAGATTACTCCTCCTGAAAGACCAAGGGAAGGAGTCAATCTTTTCCAGTTTATGGGAAGCAACAGCTCAAGTGAAAGACCTACACAACACATTGCAAGAAAAGTTGCTTATGACATTTTCAAGACCAAAAAAGAAGGTGGAAAGATAATTCTGGTAGGTGGACCTGCCATTGTTCATACTGGTGCGTCTGATTCTATCGCATCTTTGATAAGACATGGATTCGTTGATGGAATCCTTGCAGGAAATGCTCTTGCCGTACATGATATCGAGTATTCTACTCTTGGAACATCGCTTGGAATGAATGTAAAAAATGGAACTTTGGCGGTGAGAGGTCATCGAAACCACATGCAGGCAATCAACTCTGTATTCAAGGCAGGCTCTATTGCAAAAATGGTTGCAAATGGCACACTAAAAAAAGGAATAATGTACGAGTGCGTAAAAAGAAAAATTCCCTATGTCTTGGCAGGTTCATTGCGAGATGATGGTCCGTTACCTGATGTCATGACTGACATGATATCAGCTCAAAAAAAATACAAGGAGATTCTAAAAGGAGCAAAAATGGTCATAATGATATCTACCATGCTTCACTCAATAGCCACAGGAAACATGTTGCCAGCAGAAGTGAAGGTAATTGTAGTTGATATCAATCAACCAACAGTCACAAAATTAATGGATAGAGGAACATGGCAAGCTCTTGGAATAGTGTCTGATGTAGGAGCCTTCTTACCATTAGTAACACAAGAAATTCAGAAACTGATCAAGTAGATTCATAAAATAAAAAATATTTCTATTATTTTGGAGTATTTGACATCATTCCAGAACCCATCATATCACGCGAGTTTGTATTGTTCATCATCCAAGGTCCCATCCAATTTTGTTGGAATTCTTGGTTTTTCATTAATTCTTTCATGAATTCATGGTGTTCTAACATGTTACCAAACATTTGTTGTCTTAGATTTGGATCATTCATCATGTAACCCATCATATTTGGACCCATCATGTATCCCATCCATTGTACATGTTGTGGATTTTGCATCATGTTGTTCATTATTTGTTGATGAAATTGAGGATCTTCCATCATCTTTTGCATGAATTGTTGATTTTGCATAACATTAACAGGATTATAGGTACTTGTGTAAATGACATGACCTATTACTATTCCAGCAAAAAATACCCCTACTGTAATTCCAATCCAGATGTACCTATTACTCATGTATTGAATTTAGATTTGTCATAATTATAAACATAGAAAAATATCAATATTGAAAATCAACATCGAGAATTAGAATTTCATAGATAATAAAATGGAGTTTATCTATCTAATACGAACGCCCTTCTTACAATTGGGGGTTCTTTGATCATGTGTATGAACATCTCCATTGTTTTGCCTATGCCTACTGGCTCTTGTTCATCAAGGATGTCTTGAGCTCTTGAAAGTTTACGAGATTTTTCAGCATAGATTGTGAAAAGAACTTCGTTTCGAACTACTTTGTCGCCAGATTTTTTATTAAAAACTATTCCAGAACCTTTATCTTTCGGCGCACCAGCTGCTCGGGCAATTTCTACCAGAATGTTGTTATCCATCCACAAAACCTGCCCAGTTTTTTTTGCTTTCAACTGAAACACTTGATCTCCAACAACAAGATCGTCTGGTTTTAATTTTGAATTTCCGCCTTGTAATGAAATTATTTCTCTGAGTTTCTTTTCTGCTTTGCCTGTATGCAAAATGTCCTTAGCTAAGTTATATCCATTTTTTTTGCCAGCGATTTCAAAAATGGCGCCTGCAATATGACATGTTTTATCAAATAAATCTGGAATATTTCTCTTATTCATCAAGACTTCAAGTGCTTCTCTTGTTTCCAATGCAGGTCCTACACAAAGTCCAACAGGTTGTTCGCCATGAGTAATCACACAATGTGCGTGTATTCTCATTCTTCTTCCAAGTTCAATTATGTCTTTGGCAAGAAGATCTGCTTCACCAACTGTTTTTACCTTTGCCCCTCTTCCTGTTGGAATATCAACAACAAGATGTGTTGCTCCTACTGCTTTCTTTTTGCTCATAATAGATGGTAAAAGCAATGGATCTATGTGTAATGAAAACTCTGTCCTGACAAAGATATCATCAGCCGGTGCGAGTTCAAGTGCTCCTCCCCAGACTATACAACCATTACATTTCTGAACCACTTTTTTCATTTCTTCGCTACCAAGATTTACTGGCATGAGAGTTTCTGCTCTATCGGCAGTACCAGCTGCTGAAGTTATCGCTCTTGAAGAAGTTTTTGGGATTGTCAGACCAGCCGCTGCAACTATCGGTACAACAAGAAGCGTAGTTTTATCACCCGGTACTCCACCAACACTGTGTTTGTCTACTATGATCTTTTTACGAAATTTCAACTGTTTACCAGTTCTTACCATTGATGATGCCAAGCTTGTTGCTTCATCAAGACCTAATCCTTGAACATGTAATGCTGTCACAAATGCAGCTATTTCACTTTCATTGAGATTTCCTGACACTACGTCTTTTACGATTTCATATATCTCTTCATACAATAATTTTCTGCCAGCTAATTTGTGACGAATAAATTGTAGTGATTTTGGAAATGCAGCAATTTCAACATCCACTACTGAATTGGGTTTTAATTCTAATGCTTCTCGTACCTCTTCGTTTACACCAATAAAACCTCGTTTCACTGAAGTTGTTGCAATGTTTACTATTGCTGTTATCTCTTTCTTCAAGTGCAACTTTATTCTTCCAGAAGCAGTAACTCCTATTTCGTCAGCATCATGTCTATTTAGAGCAACTATTGGCTTACCGCCAGATTCAACACCAGAAAGTGAGACTCTTAATTTCATTGGATATATTTCCTTACTATGTAACAAAATTTCTTACTTTTAGTTAGATTATATCATTATCGAAACTGATTCTCATCTATAAAAATGTGATTGAGATTCTAACGTATGATTTGCTTCACAAGATTTTGTAGTCGCTGTAATCGAGAGTATGAGATGTTTATTTTACGAGACAGTTGATTGATGTCTGCAGTTAACAAATCTTTAGCCAACATGAACTTGTTTTGAGAAAGAATTTCTAATTCTTTGGCTCGTAAACCCAAGATAGTTATAGGATACAATCCTTTTGTTTCTATCATATTTTCAAGGCTTTTATCACTTGGGTATCTCCAGCACAAAAGTTCCTGACCTATACATTTAGCATATGTAATAACATCATCAGATACTTTCGTGTTACAGACAAGCATTTCAATGTCAAAGACTTCAGACAGATCTAAAAATCTTGCATGAGTGTACAATGACTCTTTTAGTCCAGTGTATATTCCAGGGAAATTGTGATACTTGCACTCAATTAGATATTTTTTGTTTGTAAGATTTGTTTTAGCAATTAGATCAATCTCATGTTTTACACACATTCCGTTTACTTGCGTTCTAGTTGCTTCTACATCATATCCATAATTCTCAAGTATTTTCCCAACATAAGTTTCAAATGCAAATCCTGCAGGGCCCATTAACATAATGGATTCTTTTAGGCGGTATCGGTGTCTAATTATTTGACCTGCATCTATGGATGCAAGAGCATTCAAAACCATCCTGTAAACTTCTCTGGTTCTAGGTTCTCCACTTAATTGTTCGCGGACATTTTTTGCAATTTGTTCTGCCAATTTTTTACTTGCACCAGCTCGAATACATGTGG
>JBGOUS010000145.1:0-3508 GCA_041477675.1 Nitrosopumilaceae archaeon | reverse complement strand
CACAGGTATGATGGCCATGCCGTTTGTTCCCGTGTCACCTGTTACCTGAAACGACACTTTCTTGTTTTCTTCATCAAAGACAACACCGCCTACTGTCGATGAGCTTTGAATGTTAAGAAAAATTTGATTTCCTCCAACCGTAATTTCATGTCTTTTGATAACACTTGGAGGAGAAAGCGTTACCTTGGAATCTGCTGCTAGATTAAAACTTGTAGACAACCCTTGGTCTTCTGTACTGGTATATGCAGTGGCATGGTACATTCCACTTGTATGAAATTTAGAATTGTCGACTATAATTGCTACAAAGGAACCAGCCTTGTCTGGTTTGACCTCTGTTACCAATACAAAATTTCCGTTGGGATCATTGATAACTATGGTGATTATTGCGTTGGCAGCAATGTCCTTGTTTTGGACAATTCCTGAAAATATGATTTTTTCTCCGCTGGAATAAGAACTCTTGTCAGTTTCAAAAGATATAACCTCAGCATGTGCTGATATGACAATTGGTGATATCATCACAAAAAGAAAGCAAATCGCTGCAATCTTTAGCATTATATCATAAAGTATCACATGGTTGATAAGAGTTAGCTAGGCCTTAGAAGATTTCCAATTTCTACTGTCATGTGGTTATCTTAGATATGTTTTTGCAATAAAATTTATTTTTCTTTTTGTTTTAATCAGATTTTATTTCCATGATCCCCTGTTGTAACGTGCAGTTTTGTAAATTTCAGATGCGTCTTTGATGGTCTCTTTTATGCTATGAACTGTCCCCGAATTTTTAGAATCTATAACTGTCATTTTTAATTCGTCTACCAAATCCTTTACAGAGTTTATCATTTCTTTAATAGCAGTGCTTATTTGTGGTAGTTCTTGACCGCTCTCACCAAACAAGTCCATTGTACTTTTGGCTGATTTTATCAAACCTTTGGCCTCGTTAATGAAGCCTGTCTCATCTAGATGCTTTAAGGTGTCTTGCATCCTTGTGGAGGCGTGATTCATGTTTTCTGAGATTAGACGAAAATTTTCAATGTTTTTCATCATCTCTGGCGTTTTGAGATCTTTGATTATTTCCTTTGCAACCATGGCAGCATCCATTATTTTGCCAAAGGATTCTTGCATTCCTGGCTGTCTTAGTTGTTGCATCAGTTCTACTGCGCCAGAAACAGTTTCCTTGATATCTTTTAGCTTTCCAGTTTTTTCTTCTGCCATACTAATGGAAAATATTTCCAAGATATTAATATCACTAACAAATTATACTTTACAAAAAAATTTTTTAAACTACAGATCAAAGCTACGCGGCCTTTATTTATTATTTCAAACATTATATTTTCAATGACTCTCGAAACAATGAAACAAAAAACTGGCAAGAGCACCGAATCTGCAAACTATTCAGCAGAAAAAACTGTTGAAACAATAAAAAACATTGCAGAAAACATCAAATACTATTCAGCACTGGCAAGACACACATCAAAGACTTTGCGCGAAAGTGGCGCTATTCCACAGCTTGCAGGAGCAGTACGTGAAGCTGCTTCTGCAGCTCGTGATACTGCAAAAGACATTCGCCTGACAGCTGCTGAAATAAATGAAAGCGGTGCAATAGGTGATACGATTCGTGCTGTACAAGAAACAAAAAGGGCGGCACAGGACACGATAGATACCGTAAGGGATGCAGCACACCACGCCAGACATCAAATGAAATAGTTTGATACCCTCTGGTTGATTTCGGACACACAGTCCAGATTGCTAGTGAAAATTAGAAATCTTTTTTTTATTTATTAATCTGGGCCTATGAGAATACATTTTGGCACAGAAATAATCAAGTTTAGGTTTTATTTTGAAGAATTATTTGTTTTTGGATTTAGATCGGTTGTAAGTAACTCCTGCAAAAAAATCTTTTATTACTATTTTAAAGCGCGGATCGTCTTTTAGATTAATAAAGAATTTGTCTTTTATTGCCCAATTTTTTACTACTGCGCCCTTGTAGGATATTGCCTGTGCAAGTAATGCCAGTGCTTCATCCTTTTCACCAAGCTGTGCCTTACTGCAAGATTTTGAATAGATAGCGTTGACATTTTTTGGATCTTTTTTTAGGATTTCGTCAAATATTGAAATTGCCTCGTTATAATTTCCAATTTCAGCAAGTTCCATGCCCTTGTAAAAAATCGCGTTATGATGAGCCTGGTCAAGTGTCAAAACTTTGTCAAAACAATCAAGTGCACCTTTGTGTTTTCCCATCTTCCCAAGCACAACACCTTTACAATATAATGAATCAGTATTTTGCGAGTCAGTTTTGAGAGCTCCATCTAGACATGTTAACGCATCTTCGTTTTGATGAAGCTTGGTGTATGCAAGTGCCTTGTTGTAAAGTGTTGGACCATATTGCGAATCAATTTGTAATGCCTTATCATAATAGGCCAGTGCGTCTTTGTGTTTTTCGAGTTCGCCAAGCGAATTTCCAATGTTGTTTAATGCTGCAATATTTTTCTGATCAATTTCTAAAATCTTTTCAAAACACGATATTGCATCTTTGTGCTTGCCAAGGTTGTTTAACGCTAGACCCTTGTGGTGCAAGGCGTCAATGTTTTTTGGGTCTGATTTGAGAACATTCTCAAAACGTGAAATTGCATCCTTGTGCTTGCCTGCTTTGGCAAGGCTCATCCCCTCTGCTAAAAGTGCTTTAACACCCTTTGCAGAACCAAAAAGACCCAATTCAAAGTAAAATATGATCTTCTTTGAATTAAGTTTTGTTTAGGTTTAGAAAATTATTGTTTCTTTAGAACCAAACTTTTGGAAAAGATCATCGTACAGTTTTTTTCTGTCTTGTTTTATGTTCATCATATCATCATACATTTTGGAAAAAACAGCAGACATTAGCTTCTCCCCTTTTTTATCAAAAAATCTGATGCTATAACTTGTTCTGTTCTCTTTTTGTTCTTTTACAAACTGGGCCTTGACTACTGTGTTTTTATCCACATGCATGTGACATGGTCCATCATTATCACCTATTGTAATCCAGTTGTCCTTTTGTCTTAGACTCAATGAATTACTTCTCATCTCAGTTATGGCTTCTCCTGTGCGTACAATAAGTAGGATATCATCAATTTTTACAATGTCAGACAAAAGATTACCTAACATATTTTGATCACTTTGGTCTCACATAATTAAATCATAACAAGTTCTATGTATTTCCCAAACTATAGACCAAAGTCAACTTGTGATAAAGATTGCCAAAAATAGCCACGAATTATTGTAAGCTTATTTTATAAGACCTTGTTGCACAAGATAACACGGCGAAAAAGATTGCAGGATCTAAATAAAGAAAGTGGTGTTGACAGTATTCTGCTTGAGAATTTTGAGCAAGAGGTTTGGAGTAAGGTTCCTCATCTAGAAAAAAAAGACAACGGGAAGGTTGTCAATGCAACACCCCTAATTGATATTACCAAAGACTTGAAGGAGTGCGCAAGAAAAGAGTTTGGCCTGAATCTTGCTGATTTAGATCTTCAAGTTT
>JBGOUS010000154.1:0-3368 GCA_041477675.1 Nitrosopumilaceae archaeon | reverse complement strand
TGATCGTTGATCCTTATAGAAGGTTTGATCTACATCAATAAAATGGAAAATACAATATTGAAATGCTGTATAAAGTGTAAAAAAAATATTATTTCTAGTGAGTTATACAAAATAGTAATGTATGTTGTTGAAGAAGAATTCACCGATCACCATTATGAACATGTGGAATGCCCTGATAGATTCACAGTTTAACCAACATAAGCATAAACACGATAAATCTCCCCAGTTTCTCTATCGCGATATTTCCATTGATCAAGGCCTTCTACTTCTTTGAAAGTTTGTTTTAGTGCTGGATGAAGTTTTTCATAAACATCTTTACCCACTAGAATTTGATTTGGTCTGGCAAGACTTGTGATCTTCGATGCTATGCTCATCCCAGGACCAAGTATGTCTACATGTGATTTCAATTTATCAGCGCCATATCGAACTATCGTATTTTCTCCAAAATCCATGCCGATCTTAACCATAAGTTCGGGATAATCATATTCATTGAGAATTGGATTTATTCCACGCTCAATTACCGATATCATTGATTTTGCACAGTTAACTGCATTATCTGCTGCAACAAGAGGACTCTCTTGAGCTACAAAATATCCTATTACTGCATCTCCAACATATTTTAGCACGAATCCTTCATGGTGTTTAATAACGAATCCCATTTCTTGAGAAAATGAGCTTATAATAATAGCTAATTTTTCAGTAGGCAGCTCTAGAGTCATTTGAGTAGAACCAATTAAATCAACATAAACTATGATCATCTTTACTCTCGATGAAACATGTTCTCGCAAAAACTTGTCAGAATCATCTATGAAAAACCCATATTCATAGCCTTTTTTTAGTGAACTCCATACTCGTTTTTGTACTTCTTTAATAAGAGTCTCAGTATCTACTGTCTCAGAACGTTTACCACCAAGCATCATGTCAACTATGTCATTGGTTTCAATAGGTTGTTTGGAGTCAAGTGACGCATCTTTACTCATTATTTTTTATCCTCTTTTCTCATTCAAGTGGAAAATTCACCCCACATACAGGGCATTGTGCACGTTCTCCTTTGTATTTAAGGTCAAAATATTGTATTATCTCAACGTCACAATTCCAGCAAACTATCTTTTTATATGATGTTTTAGGCAATTCCTTCCTTTTTACAGAACATCGTATATTTAAAGCAGATATCAGATTTATGTGACATATAAAAAAAGAAACATTATGCAAATCCCTTCAAAATCTTCTGATCAATTTATTAAAATGATGACGGAAAAAAGCGAAAAAGTAAGATTCATGTTTGTAGCAGAGATCACAAACTCAACAAAAAACATACCTGTTAAGGTTATGCTTGGAGACAACACCGTAGTTGATCAGACCACATTTGATCCTGGACTAGTAAGGCAATATTATAAAAAAATATTAAAAAAATTATCGGATTGGAAAACCCAAGAAATTTCCTCTGTCAACGACAAAGATTTGAGACGACTTTTTATCAAATTTGAAATACACGAAGGCAATTATCTTCTTTCATGTCACATGTCATTACAATATCGTGCATTGTTATATTACAAACCTGATAATAGAGTTGTAGAAATACAAAAAGAGTTATCAGAAATAATTAATAAAACTAAAAATGTTGAAATACAAATTTCAGAACAAGGAGATAAGATCATTCAAGAAAAACTAAAAGAGATCGGACAGGAAAATGTCGATCAGCAAAAACTTTTTGAGATTTTTTTTCAAAATGACGAATTAGCAAATACGCTTATTGACAACATATATTCAAGTACAGATGAAGACTTTCAGAAATTATCAAAAAGAAAATCAGAACTATTCAAGGAACTAGACAGTATGTTAATTGAGATATATCATACCTCTCCTGTTATGATTGATGAAATGAGAATGATTGCAGCAGAAGAGGGTTGTTTATGCCACTTTGACCTAGAACATGTAAAAAAAGACATCAAAGAAGGTAACTTTGATACTACGAAAATTCCATCCGAAGTTAAAGACAATCTATTAAAAAGAATGAATGAAGTTTTAGTTGCCATCTGAATTGAGAATTTGTGGCAACATTTATGTTATAATTATTACGACCAAATCTGTTGAATCTTTCATTTGATGACATTATAACTTCGCAAAAAATTCAGGGACGCGTGATACGGAAAACGCCCATGTATCTGTCTGCGACATTTAGTCATATGACTGGATCTAAAGTTTATTCAAAATCAGAACATTTGCAGAAAACTGGCTCATTTAAGGTAAGGGGTGCATATGCAAAAATTCACTCATTGTCAAAGGAGGAAAAGAAAAAAGGGGTTATTGCAGCTTCTGCTGGAAATCATGCTCAGGGTGTTGCCTTTGCATCTGCACTCGAAAACATCCCGTGTACAATTGTCATGCCAGTAAATGCATCTCCAGCAAAAGTTGCAGCAACCAGAGCATATGGTGCAAAAGTAGTTCTAGAAGGGACCATTTATGACGAATCTTGGTCAAAGGCACTTGAGATTGCTAACAAAACTGGCGGTCAAATAATACATGCCTTTGATGATCAAAAAGTAATTTCTGCTCAGGGGGTAATAGGATTAGAAATTATGAAAGATTTACCAAATGTAGATGAGATATATTTACCGATAGGAGGAGGAGGCCTTGCTGCAGGAGTTTTACGTGCAATAAATACAAAAAAACAAAAAGTAAAAGTCATTGGAGTACAATCAAGCGCATTTCCTGCAATGAAAAAATCCATCGAATCAGGAAAACTAGAATCAGTAGAAGGGAAAAGAACAATTGCTGATGGAATTTCTGTTAAAAAACCAGGGGAATTCACATTTAAAATAATCAATGAGTTAATTGACGACATTGTTCTTGTAGATGATTCTCAGATAGTAAAGGCAATGTTTCTTTTAATGGAGAGAACTAAAATGGTTGTAGAACCTGCTGGAGCTATTAGTTTAGCATATTTACTTGATAAAAATCCAGCAAAGGGGAAAAACGTAGTTTCAATCCTTTCAGGAGGAAATGTAGACATGTATTTACTTGGTCAGATAGTTGCAAAAGGATTGACTGAGATGGGAAGAATGGTAAAGATTTCAATATTATTGACAGATAAACCAGGCGCACTCAAAGAAGTAGTTGATCAAATATCATCACTGAGTGTAAATATTGTTGAGGTAATCCATGATAGATTAAGCTCAAGTATTCCAGTAGGTACTGCAGGTGTAACATTAAGCTTAGAAACCGAAGACCAGAAACATGCTGAAAAATTAATATCTTATCTAAAAGAAAAGAAAATTCAGTTTAAGATAATTACCTAGAATTATTTGTATTCATAGCGTAATTCTATAGTAATCCCATCTATCAGGAGAGAATTCTTTAACACATTC
>JBGOUS010000053.1:0-6391 GCA_041477675.1 Nitrosopumilaceae archaeon | reverse complement strand
CACCATTATTTCAATGATAACACGTCCAGTTAAAAAAAGATGCTGTTAGTTTGATTTTATATATGATCCCTGAATGTCAATCTCTGCTCTAATCGTAAATCATGCTATTTTTTACCTGAGATAATAGATGCAGCGAGTTATCCAAGAATTTCTCCACTATGAGAATCAGATCTGGGAATTAACATCCATTAATATATGATTAAATGCAAAAGTTTTTCATGGTAAATTATCAAGCTTTGAAGTCAAGCCTAGAAAAGAACGGCGAAGTCATGATACGCACTGATACTGGAGAAAAAATAGAGTTACACAAACACAATGTCAAGTTTGACGACTCTACAAAGGAGATAATTATTGATGCCTCTAGTGAGACCTATTGGATTGATTCAGAAAAAATAGCCTATTATTGGATCCACAGGGAAGGATTTGAAGGCAAGCAATAACTTAACCTCTTCTTTTTGTTTATGTTCAGTCAAGTATACAGCATTTGTTTTGTAAATTGATCTAATCCTGTCAGTATAATTTTAAGTGAAAATATTATCTGCGTCTTGGTCTTTGGCCAGGTTTGTTTTGTCCTGGAACTCTTTTTAGTTGAAATCTTTTTCTAAAATTTTCTTTGTTTCTCATTATGGAAATAGTTCCATGTCTTTCGCGAGCTTGGACTTTGGGTGTTTGTCCTCTGACTTTTCCCGCTTTTGTAAGCGAACCGTGAGTTGGCACGAATTAGTTTCTTGTCTGATTCAATTTATGTATTTGGATTAACTACCAGTATTTTGCTTTGATAGTTTCAATTACCTTTTCGTGTTCTCTTCCTTTTCTTCTTGCATATCTTTCCATGGCACCAAGTGGCACTCCACCTAATGTAGTTGCCAATCCAGTGAAGGCCTTTCTTCTAAATGTACCACGACTTCCTGTTTTACTCATGAATTTTTTGATACCATACTTGAAATTGTGCTGCCAAGTTTTGTACATGACACCAAGTTGTGCAGCATCCATTTCATTTCCTATATCAAAGAATTCTGATTTCTCCAATAAACCAATTGGAACAAAAGTAAGTGGCGTAGTAGTAAACATTGCATCTGGTTGTTCTCTTTCTAATTCATTGATTAATCTGATGGTTTCCCAAGCATCTTCGTCTGTTTCGTCGTTATCCAGACCCATGATAAGAGTAAAGGCAGGTATCCAATAATTTTCATTTAATGTCTTGACAGCTTCTTTTACTATCCAATGCCATTCTTCTGGTTTGTATGGAGAGAGTTTTCTGTCAGCATATTTGCCAATTAATCGCAAACTTCCTGTTTCAAAACCACACTGTACTCCAATCATGTTATCAGGACCAGCTTTAATTATTTTTGAAATATTTGGAACCACTCTTTCATCCGCTATGGCGCCTGCAAGAGTACCATGTGTAGGGTTTGTGTGTTCTACGCCAGTTGACATGACAGCAGTGAAAAGCTCTTCAAGTGCTTCTCTGTTTGGAGCCATGTTCTTTGTTTTTCTTGGATCCAAGCCATAGACGAAGATATCATCACTGTGTAGCCATGCAGAAGTCTGTCCACCCTTTTTGAGATTGACTTCGATTTCTCTTTTGACCTTCTCTGGTGGGTAATATCTCAATGGTCTTAGTGTAACGTCACAAAACTTGCAACCCCGTCCACAGCCACGCATTACTTCAACCATTCCATGCATACTAGGCTCTAAAATATCTGGAATCATATCAATATCTGGCTCATCCCAATAGTGGATAAATCTGCCATGGTGTTTTTTCTCGCCTTTTCCAAATTCTTTAATGTCTACTTTGAAATCATTTTTTGCAAATGGATTCATGTTATCAAATGCACCATCAATCAAATAATTGAAAAATTCTCCCGCGTGACCGTCAATTTCTGGAGCAATGCCTCCAAGTTCTCCCTCTAAAACTGCATACAAACCGTATTCTTCAATTTTCCCAGGATCATAATTATACTGCCAAGTTCCAGATGCGCCAGCAACTACTTTGGCGTTGCTGCCATTCTTTTTCTTTGCAGCATTAATTTTCATGTGCAAATCTCTGTTGTAATACTCATCGTAAGATGTTTGTTTACGACCGTAAGTGAAGGTCATGGTAACAGGACCCATTCCAAGTGGATCCATTTCATAGGTTCCAATCACTTGTGTTTCTGGACCAATGAACTTTTCAATATGATCCGGATGTGCTACAACAACATCTTCGCGTTTAAATCCATCACGCAAAAGTGCTGCCTCTACTTTTCTTAATCCATAAGGCGCATAGTTTGCAATTCCATTTGTGTGACCTACAGGATTACAGATAAAATCAAACAAAACTTTTGGAGTTACTTGATCTTTTAACAAGTAATACCAGATGCTTTTTTTTGATCTGTGCGGATCCACTGCAGGCGCACATCCAAAGAATGTAGCAAGAGATATTCCACGATATTGCGACATCAACGTACGATCAGCTGTTAATACAATTTTCGGGTGTCCCACTTCAATCCTCATTTGGGTACTTTGGCTCAATCTTTTTAAGTTTTCTGGTTTTATTTAACATAATTTTAGTAGTTTTCAAGAATTCCGGCTTTATTTCTATGAGTATATCCAAATTCTTTGTTTGAGAGAAGATGATCACCATCAAAAACAGTGCCATCCCTACAGACAAGTACTTCACCTGCACAACAACTTCCACAGATACCCATACCGCACTTCATCATTCTTTCCAGACTTGCCTGGACATGGATCTTTTTTGCGTGAGCTAACTGTACAACTTTGTGCATCATTTTTTCTGGTCCACATGTGTATACTGCATCAAACTTTTTTTCAGAAAGCAATTTTTCCATTTCATCTGTTACTAGTCCTGACTTGCCGTACGTTCCATCTTCTGTCACAACAATGACTTGATGTTTGTTGTGTTCTAGAAGTTGGTTTACTAATTTTTCAAAAAACACTTCTTCGATGGTTTTTGCACCCATCATTACTGTTACTTCATCAGTTTTTTTCAAAAATGTCAATAGTCGCATCAACGGTACAAGTCCAGTTCCTCCTCCTACAAGCAAAAGTTTTCCTTGTTTTATGGTAAAAGAATTACCGTAAGGTCCTCGCATTCCTATGTAATCACCCACTTTAAGATTGTAAAGTTCTGTTGAAGCAACACCATGTTTTCTTACTGTAAACGCGCCTTTTCCTTTTTCCAGGGTTATCATCACGCTCATTGGTAATTCGTTTACACCTGGAATCCAAACCATCGCAAACTGTCCTGGCAAGACACTAGCAAAGACATCATCAGAAAAAACCAGTGTACGTACTGTTGGTGTTTCTTCGATTATTTTTTCTATTTTTACAACTAGTGGTATGTTAGAATTTCTTTGCAATTCCTACCATCTCTTTTATTTTTGAAAACCCCTTCTTTTCCATGTATTTTGATATCCCATCATTGATTTCTGAGAATACTCCAATCCATTTTTCACCTATTGCACTACCAATTTGTACTGCGCTTGCACCAGCAAGTATGAATTCAACTGCATCCTCCCAATCAGAGACACCTCCACAACCAATTATTGGTATATCAAATTTGGATGAAATTTCATAGACGCATCTCACTGCAATTGGTTTTATGGCTGAACCAGAGAGTCCTCCAATTTTATGACTAAGAAGAGGACGTGTTGTTTCTACGTCAATTCCCATTGCCCTGACAGTGTTTATTGCAGTTATCGCATCAATTCCTGATTCGCACGCAG
This sequence comes from Nitrosopumilaceae archaeon, assembly GCA_041477675.1. Lineage (GTDB taxonomy): Archaea > Thermoproteota > Nitrososphaeria > Nitrososphaerales > Nitrosopumilaceae > UBA8516. The sequence continues at coordinate 2,663 of JBGOUS010000053.1, read as the reverse complement.
CACGTACTGTTTCAAGATAATCCGACGATCCTAGTCCCACTTTTGCAATTACGGGAACTTTGGAATGAGACTTTACTGATGTTACTATTTTTCGTACCAGATTAGTATCATCACCAACTTCTAGTCCGACTTTTTCTACGTGTGGACATGACAGGTTGAGTTCGTATCCCAAAATTTTGACATTTTCAAATTGTTTTATCATAAAGGTAAAGTCTTCTTCTACAGATCCTACAAGACTGACAATGATTGGCACTGTACTGTTTGGCGCAATCATTTTTGCAAAATATGGAGCACCTGGATTTGATAAACCCACTGCGTTTAGGTAACCAGATTTTACTCCAATTATTGTCGGATTAGGATACCCATCCCATGGTTCTTTACTAAGCGATTTTGTTACTACTGCGCCTGCTCCATCCTTATATAATCGAGTAAAAACTTCAAGCGAGATTCCAAGTATGCCGGAAGCAAGCATAGTCGGCCTTTCCAACTCAATTAACCCTACTTTGGTTGAGATGTCAGGTTTCACTTATAATTATTAAAAATTGTTCTCATATAACAGTTCATGTGTAATCACTCACCATGGAATGTTACCTTTTTTAGTGAGTGAGTGTGAATGTGTGAAGTATGCATTTTGTTATTTTAACAGAGATTGGTGTAGCAGTATTTGATAAAAATACATGTGTAAAATCTCTTCCGTTCTCAGATCCTGCCAAAGAGTATGTTGAGCTAAAAGAAGGTGAGGCAAACGTATACCAACTAACAGACTTTCTTTCAAAGTTAACCTCGCCAGTTTTTGTAAACGATTCATCGCTTCTAAAACTTTTGAAAAAAAATTCAATCGAGGCAGAACTAATGGATAATGCAAAAATAGAAAACATTCAAGCTTCAAAACTCAGAGTCCTAGTTGATTCTGGTTTTGCAAAAGACGAAGATGATGCAAGAGCAAAATTACGAGACTTTGCAGTACAGCTTTCATCATCAAAAGTAACAGAAACCTCTGAGAGTCCAGACCTTCACATAATTCAAACTATTAACACATTGGACGAAATTGACAAGATAATAAATGGACTTAGTTCACGATTAAGAGAGTGGTATGGCTTACATTTTCCAGAACTTGATAATTTAATAGATAGCATAAATGGATATTCTAGAATAGTCCTAGCCGGTACAAGAGATGAAATTACAGATAACATTTACACTGAAGCTGGATTTCCTGATACTAAAGTAGAGATGTTATCTCTGTTACAGAAAAAAAGCAAGGGAGGAAAAATTTCAGAAGAAAACCTTGCAATTGTTCAGTCAATTGCAAAGCAAATATTGGAACTTTTTGATTTAAGAAATACACTAGAAAAACATGTGGAAACTCAGATGAATGTTGTTGCACCAAACTTAGCTGGCATATTGGGACATGCCGTAGGAGCTAGAATTTTGGCAAGGGCTGGAAGTCTTAAAAGACTTGGTTCCATGCCTGCTAGCACTATTCAGGTTCTTGGTGCAGAGAAGGCACTATTTCGTTCACTCAGAACTGGCTCACAGCCACCAAAACATGGTTTATTGTTCCAGCACGCGTTGGTACATGCTGCTCCAAGATGGCAACGTGGTAAGATTGCTAGAGCAATTTCGACAAAGGCAGCAATTGCAGCACGAGTAGATATTTTTGGCGCAGGAATAAATCAAACCCTTTTTGAGAAGCTAAATGTAAGAATAAAGGAAATAGGTGAAAAGTACAAAGAGCCAACCGAAAGAGAACCGATGAGGATTCAACAACGTGACACATTCCGACATGGAAGAGGCCCAAGAAGTTTTGGTGGAGATTCTGGAAGTAGAGGTAAGAGAACTTTTGGTAGAGATTCTGGAAGTAGGGATAGGAAGCAAGACTGGAAGAAAGGAAAAAGAAGAAAGTTTGGAAAACGATGAAGGCAATATTTTCTGGATTAAAGTAGACGGCGAAAAAAAACTTGCAACATTAAATCTTGTTCCAGGAAATCAAGTCTACAAGGAAAAATTAGTCAAGATAAAAGATGAAGAGTTTAGAGCATGGGATCCGTTTAGAAGCAAGCTTGCTGCAGCCATAATGAATGGTTTAGAGGTTTTGCCAATAGTTAGAAAATCCAAAGTTCTCTATCTTGGAGTTTCTACAGGAACAACAGCGAGTCATGTTTCAGATATCGTGGGCCTAAGTGGAATAGTTTTTTGTGTAGAACACGCAAGTAGAGTTGCGCGTGATTTTTTAGACAGGGTATCAGCGTACAGATCAAACATAGTTCCAATCTTGCAGGATGCAAGAAACCCAAAACAATATTTTTCAGTCTATGGAGATGTAGATGTAGTTTATGTCGATATAGCACAGCCAGATCAAACCGAGATTGCAATACTAAATTGCAAAACTTTCCTCAAAAAAGGCGGATATCTCATGCTTGTTATAAAAACAAGAAGTATTGATGTAACAAAAGATCCTGCTCAAATAATCAAATCTGAGATTAAAAAACTATATACAGATTTTGAGGTAATTCAAGAAATTAACCTATATCCTTATGACAAAGATCACGCAATAGTAGTTGCAAAATATTAGAAAGTCATTTTCGATTTAATAGAATCTTTACTGGCTTCCAACTAGCACGCACAAATTGCGGGGCATGCTTGTAAGTAAAGATCCAATTTCT
>JBGOUS010000094.1:0-4669 GCA_041477675.1 Nitrosopumilaceae archaeon | reverse complement strand
GCATCGGAGCGTTTTGTAGCTACAATTTAGATAATAATTAAAGACAACAAAGCCTAATAACATACAGATTAGAAAACTTGCGTGAACAAGTTAGCAGTTTTCTCTATTGTAGGTTTACTGTTAATTCCAATTGGATTTAATGCCGCATTTGCAAAAACATGGGATGTTACAATACCAACTGGAGCTGGCGATTCTACCAATGCTGAAAAGAGATTTTTCTTCAGTCCATGGGATCTAACTGCTGAGATTTATGACACAGTCACGTGGGGCAATGGAGACACAGTAGCTCACACCGTAACAAGTGGAAATGTAACAGCTGGACCTGACGGAACATTTGACAGCGGTCTTATTCCAGCTGGAAAATCATTTACTTTCAAGTTTGAGAAGAGTGGAACTTATCCTTACTTTTGTTCTATACATCCATGGATGGCTGCAAGCGTTACGGTAATTGGAGTTGAATCAATGAAAGTCTTACAAAATGTTGGTGCAGATGCAGGCGATGGCAAGACAACTTTTGATGTTGAATATTTGTTAGAAAAGACACTTCTAAGTGCAAAGGTGGATGAAAAAGAAAAATCAGTTACTTTCACAATGGCAGGAAAAGGAAATGATGGCGATTTGTTTATTGTCAAAATGCCCAAAAATCTAGTTTCAGGTCAGTTGCTAGTCTGGGTTGACAATCAAATAACTACAAACTTTGAAAAAACTGATGCTGGGGGTATCAACACGCTTACAATTCCACTTAGTGCCAAATCTGAAACAGTGACAATCGTTGGCACTACAATAGTCCCCGAATTTGGCCCAATTGCAGTTCTAATCCTTGCAATAGCAATCATATCTATAATTGTAGTATCTACAAAGAATCCTAGTCTTAACCGAATCCAGAAATTGTAGAATAAACTAGCGAGAAACTACCTTGAACATTTTTGTAATTTATAAAATCAACTGATAAGATTGAAAATTACTTTCTCTTTCTACGTGCAGCATGTTGATCTGCTTTTCGCATGTGTTTACCCGTTTTCCTTTTTGCCATAATAAAACAGATGAACTAACACTACTTAATTCTTGCATTTGGCAGTTTATCTGGTCTTGTCATCAGAAACTATCATCTGGGATAATTTGCACCACATTTTGGACAACTGTTTCTCATGTCTATATCCTTACAAGAGCCAAAACGTCATGTTAGTTTTATATTAACAGTCTCTACAAATTCAGATGTGCTAGAGAAGATAATCAAAGACAGTAACGCTCTGCAAAAAGCAATTACCGGAGAGGAGCTTTCCTACAACGACGGCCTTGAACTGATGCAGTATGATAATTTGCACATGATTGGTGCTGCAGCTGATTTGGTAAGACAAAAACGAGTTGGTGACATCGTTACCTTTGCCGCATCATATTATCTGAATTATACAAATGTCTGTGCAGCAAGCTGCCAGATGTGTGCATTTTATCGAAAAGGCGATGAAAGTGATGCATATACTTTGACGCCCCAAGAGATCCAACAAAGAGTTGGCATTGCCAAAGAGATGGGTGCAACCGAGGTTCACATTGTTGGCGGATTCCATCCAGATTTGGGACTAGATTACTATGAATCTATGATGAAGACAATAAAAAAGACTCACCCGGAAATGAATATCAAAGCCTTTACTGCAGCAGAGATTTTCTTCATTGCAAGACTAACACACAACTCTGTCAAGGAGGTACTTTCCAGACTTAAAGCCGCAGGTCTTGATTCAATGCCTGGAGGGGGAGCAGAACTTTTCCATCCAGAGATAAGAGACAAGATAGTACGTGGAAAGTGCTCTGGACAAGAATGGCTTGATACCATAGAGCAAGCTCACAACTTGGGAATAAAGAGCAACGCGACCATGCTTTTTGGCCATATAGAAAAGCCAGAGCATATAATTGATCATTTGATAAAATTAAGGGAAGTCCAAAAAAGAACTCGTGGATTTCTTACCTTTATCCCTCTAAAGTTTAGCTTGGAAAATACCGAGCTTGAACAAAAAGGATTGATATCAAGTGAGAGCGCATCGACTTATGATCTTAGAGTAATTGCCATTTCACGTCTAATGCTTGCTGGTTATCTGGACAACATTTCTGTTTACTGGGTTGCACTTGGCAAGAAACTTTCCCAAGTTGCGTTGGCTCATGGTGGAAATGATCTTGTTGGCACAGCTTTTTCTGAAGAAATTTACAAAGCAGCTGGAAAAGGGACAAACTCCTCAATACTTGAGCTTGCAAACATGGTAAAAGGGATCGGCAGACAACCGGCGCAAAGAGATACGTTCTTTAGAATTTTACGCAAGTTCTAGGTTTCTGCAGGTTTTTGTGTAATGGTTTTTCCTGCTTCGCCTTTCTTTCTTTTCAGACCTACGCTAATCAGAGTAATTAAAAATCCAAATCCTCCAATATATCCAAACAAGGTGACAAGCTGATGGTAGGTTGCTTGAGATTCCAAAAGCAAAGACGCTTCCTGTTCTGTAACACTTCCTCTAGCTACTGGCGTTATGCTATTCAGGTATAAAGAGATGCTCACACCAACAACAAGCATGGCAATGCCAGCAGCAAAGATTCGCTTGTCCATGACAAGAGATAGTTTTTACGCCCTATAATCCTTAAGTCGTCTGAGAAGAAGAATTTAGAAATGAGATGGTCCGGATGGCCACTAACAATTACCATAATCGCAGTCTCGCTGACAATATCATACATACTGCTTCAGTTTGGGATATTCTTTTTCTTTCTTCCAATAATTTTTCTACCATTTCTAAAATTCATTAAAACAAAATCATCCGCCACTCACAAAGTGTCTTCATGTCTTCACTGTGGATTTCAATCTCCTGGAAACTATTGTCCCCAATGTGGAACAAAGATGACTGACTAGATACCAACCATATGATAATTTGATTAAAAAGCAACTTATGGTTTTATTTCTTCTTTCTCTTCTTTTTCTTTAAGCAGGTTTTTCCTTACAAGGATTGGCACATTGTAAAATGTTGCAAGTGCGGTTGCGTCAGAAGCACGAAAGTTTCGCAAGACAAGGTCTTTTTTGCCAGTAAAATACAAGTTTGCTCTCAAAATGTTTCCACTTTCATAGAGTTTTACTTTTACTAACAAAAGTTCCATTTCCTCACAAATTTGCTCGATTAGATTGTAAACAGTAGGAAGTTCATCACGTTTTTGGTCGATGAAATTTGAGATATGTTTTGCAACTTCACCGGAAAAAGCAGTCATGTGAAATTCTTTCCCGTCTTCCGCTCTGAATATCACTATGCCATGTTGTCCATATTGGTCGATAATTCCAACATTGGCTATCTTTACTAAATCATAATCAGGATCTTGGGCTTCATTAATTTTCATAATTCATTTTAAAGTTATATCACATAAAAAACCATCCCGTATTATCAATGCTGATATTATTCTTTGATTCATTTTACTATTAGAACAGGTATCTTCGAGCTTAGTAATACTCCATTTGAAACACTCCCAAGGAATTTTTCTTTTTGTGAACCCAGTCCTCTTGAACCAATGACAATAAGATCAAATTTGTTGTTTTTTGCAAAATCAATTATTGTCTGAACTGTATCGTTTGAAGTCGTAATCTTAACATTAAACACAACACCATTTCTTGCTGCACTTGTTTTTGCTTTTTCCATGAATTTAATTGCCTTTTTTGCTACGTAGTCCCTGTAAACAGTATATGTCCCAACTAGATTCAAAGGAAAGATTGGAAGTACCTGTATTCCTGTAAGAATAGAGCCACATTGTCTGGCAAGAGATATTGCTTCATTTAGTCCTCTAATTGAATTCATGGATCCGTCAAGTGGAACCAGAATTTTCTTGAAGCGGTTTTGCAACATCAGATCTATCTAATGTTTGTATTCTATTAAGCGGCTGTAAAAATCTCATCACTGATAATCATTCTCAATTTTGGTAATTTCTCGTACAAATTATGCGTGTTCCTTTAATTCTCGGAATGCAATATGATAACAGGTAAGCGGGAAGATCTAGGCTGAATATCTACCCTGATACCTTTCAGCTCATGTGAACCTGCTTACCTATTTTATTAATTAGTTCTTTTTATAGCATTAAACAGTTTCCACCCTTTTATTCTTTAGACTGATGCAGGTGCGATTCTAAGATCAAAGTCAGGAACTAGACCCTTTTCTGTCGCAAATCTAAACAGAGTCTTAATGGAGCTCTCGCCCAAAATTCCCATCTCTATAGTAATGTCGTTTACATACATTCTTACAAATCGCTCAATTAGTGAACGTGGTTGACCCCGTCCGTACTGCATGGCATAGTCCAAAGCTTCGTTCACGCGATTCATGCCGTATATGATGGACTCGCGAAAATAATCATCGAATTTTTTTATCATGTCAGGTCCCAAGTGGTTGCTTATCACGTTGATCCCAAGAGGAACAGGCAGTCCGCCTGTAGAGTCCTGCCACCATGTACCAATGTCTAGTAGTTTTGTTAGTTTATTCTGATCATATGTAATTTGGGTCTCATGTATTACAAGCCCCGCGTCCACATCACCACGTTCAACCGCATCAGGAATGTCTGAGAATTTCATTTCAACATAATCAAATTTCCCAAGCATAAGTTCCAACAACAAAAATGCTGATGTTAGTTTGCCAGGAACTGCAATCTTTGCTTTTTTTATTTG
>JBGOUS010000115.1:0-4152 GCA_041477675.1 Nitrosopumilaceae archaeon | reverse complement strand
CATCCATCAGGGCAGGTATATCTCCAAAACCAACTTCACGTGTACCTGTTATTCTTTTGTAAAGTAATAACAAAATTGTTTCTGGAGTTCCATATCTAAGCCAAGCTTGTGATGTGACAACATTTCCAAGTGACTTGGAAATTTTTTTCCCCCCTTTGTCCAAAAACATTTCATATTTTACATGATGTGGATGTGGGAACTTTAGGATTTCATCTGATACCCAATCATTTACCTTGACTGAATCCATGATGTCTTTTCCATAAGCTTCAAATCTCACATCAAAAGCTTGCCATCTTGCAGCAAATTCTACCTTCCATGCAAGTTTGCCAAGATCTTTTGTTATATCTGCAATTCCGTCAAAACCGCAACCCTCTAGGATTTTAGAACCAATTGTTGTCTCATGGCATCTGTATTTTATTTTTCTCTCATCTGGAAGATATTCATAGGCATCTGCGGTATACAATCTTCCACAGTTGGAGCATACTGGAAAATACGGAAGTACTTCTTGATATTTTTCTTGACCAACTAGTTCTGCAATTTTCTCTCCAATTTTCTTACTATTTGTAAGTATGATGTGAATCTGGTCTTTTAGAAGACCGTTTTTGTATGTGTCTACACCCCTTTGAAATTTGTATTTTATGTCAAGCTTGTCTAATCCATCAAGTAAGAGACTGCTCATGTGTAAACCGTAAGAATCATGACAACCAAAAGGATCAGGAATAAGTGATACTGGTTTTGCTATGTGCTCATTTAACCAATCAGGGAATCCCTCTGGAATCTTTCGCAGTCCATCTACATCATCTGAATATGCAATAAGCTCAGACTTGTATCCTAGATTTTCTAACGCGAGTTTTACACCATATGCTCTTACTGCGTCTCCAAGACTTCCTATGTGCGGAATTCCAGATGCTCCAAGTCCGCTTTCTACTTTAATCAATCCTAGGTTGCGGCCAAGATCTTTTTCTCTTTCTACAAGCTCAAACGCAAGCTTGTCTATCCATGTCCCTCTGCCGATGATTTCCGGTTCTTCCATTATGTTAATTCCTTTGACATGTAAGGTCCTAAAAGAGAATATCCGATCTTTTTGTAATATTCTCTTGTTCCAACGGCACTAATGACAAGAAGCCTTTTTGCATCAAGTTCTTCTTTAGCAATTTTTTCCGCTAAACTCATAAGATTTTTGCCTAGTCCCAAATGTTGAATGCTATCATCATCTCGTTCTCCTAACTTCAATGATTTACCAAACACATGTAATTCTCTTACAATACAAGTATTTTCTGTCACCTCCTTTCTAAGTGCCAAATCACTAGGTTTTCTTAATCTTAAAAATCCAAAAATTCTGTCTTGTGAATCATCATAGGATAAAAATACTTCTTGGCCTCCAGAAGAATCATAACTTTCTCTATTCAGTTTTATGTCATCAACATTAATTTTATCTTCAGAAAGACCTGCTTCCCTACACCTTATGCACTTGCAAGATATATTTTGTTTTTTGAGATTTCCCTGAACAATCTGACGCAGATTCCCAAGTCTAGGACCTGCAATTATCTGATCTGATGATATTTCTCGTTGCATTCTCATTATTCTAACCCATCTTGGAATAATTTTTTTAATCTCTGTAAGAACTTTGATCATATCTTGATCTGAGTATGGGATGTATTTTCCATCTTTGTAAGATTGGTAAAGTGGCGTTCCTTCAATTACAAGTGTTGGATATATTTTTAGCATATCTGGTCTGAAAAATGGATCATCAAAGAGTTTTTTAAAATCAGAAATGTCTTCTTCTGGAGTCATTGATGGAAGACCAGGCATCATGTGTGAAACAATCTTGTATCCTGCATCCTTTGCTATCTGAAATGATTCAATCACATCTTGTAGATTGTGACCGCGATTGACAATTTGATATACTCGCTCATGTAAACTTTGGACCCCTATCTCAACTCGTGTTACCCCATACTCTAACATCCAATCCACATGTTGTTTTTTACAATAGTCAGGTTTGGTTTCTATAGTAAAACCGACACTCCGTATTTTTGCCAATTCATTATTTTTTTTAGCAGCTTCTAAATCGAATGAATCAAATCCGTTTATTGCATCATAACATGATTTGATGAAATCAAGTTGATATTCTTGTGGCATAAAAAGAAACGTTCCACCTACTATCACAAGTTCAAGCTTTGATATATCATGGCCATATGCTTGTAATTTGCCAATCTTGTCAAGTATCTGTTTTTTTGGTTCATAATTATTTTCTATTGCATTTTGTGTGGATGGTTCTCTTCCAGTGTAACTGTTTGGTGAATTGTATTCAATTCCACCAGGACAATAAGTGCAACGACCGTGTGGACAAGCGTATGGTTTTGGCATAAGAGCTATGACTGCAACACCAGAAGCTGTTTTAACAGGTTTTCGTATCAGCGCTTTTTGTAATTTAACAAAATCTACACCATGCACTTCTGCTAATATCTCATAATTTCTTGGTATTCTTTCTAATGAATATTTTACACATATTTTTTTAATTTCCTTTTTTACATCATTTCTTGTTGGATGTGTTATGGTAAGAAGATTTTGAGAAATCTCAACACATGCATCCTCAAATGTTGTTTTTGATCTTTGCATTATTTTTTAGGGCAAAAATTGGGTATTAAATCCTTTAAAAGACAAAGTCCATCTCAATTATTGTTCCATAATGGCCACTTTTCTATGCAATTTTTAAGGAATCCACAAAGACTCCATTTTTTTCCATTATGGAACCAATTTGTCTGCTTTTTAAGCCATGTTTTTTGAATATCTCGTTTATTTGCTCTTCTTCCTCTTCAGGGGCTATTATGCAAAACCCTATCCCCATGTTAAAAGTCTTATACATTTCTGATTTTTCTACATTCTCGTTTTCAATCATTTGAAATATTTCTAGGGGTTCTGGCATATTGTCAAGTAAATACCCAGTTTTTTTAAGACGTAAAAGCTTTGTAAACGAACCACCAGTTATGTGAGCAAGACCATGTATATCGCACTCTTCAAGAGCTTCGAGTACTGGTTTTACATAGATTTCAGTTGGAGCTAAAAGTGCATCTCCCAATGTTCCTACTCCCCTAATCTTATCTTTTATTGAATATTTTGAGAGAAGAACCTTTCTTGCAAGAGAATATCCATTGGAATGCAATCCGCTACTTTTTACACCAATTATGATATCTCCTTGTGTTATCATGTCACCAAGAATCATTTGGTTTTTTGAAAGTATTCCTACAATCATTCCCGCAAGATCAAATGAAAACTCGTTACCAGTTATGAGATCTGGCATTATTGTAGTCTCTCCTCCAACTATTGGAACCTCTGCTTTTTTTGCTCCTCTTACTAGTCCTTGCACAATTTTTTTAAAAATTTCTTGATTGTTTTGATTTGCAGCTATGTAATCAACAAAAGATATTGGAGTCGCACCAGTACAGATGATGTCATTTGCATTCATAGCAACACAATCGATACCTATTGTGTCATATTTTTTCATCATCTGAGATATGATCACCTTAGTACCTACACCATCAGTATGTGTTGCGATGAGTTTTCCACCAGGAATTTCCACAATTCCTGCATAGTGACCAAAACCTGCTGCAATTTTTGCTTTTTTTTGTAACTTGTGGGTTGAGCTAATAAGCCTGCCAATTGTAGCTTGACTTTGTTTTATTTTTTTTATGTCAATTCCGGCATCTTTGTAAGTGATTCCCAACGTCTCAGATCCAATTGTTTTGAAATAAAAGAATTTGTATGTACTAAAGATTAAATATGATGTATAATATATAACATATCATATGTAACATTTGGTCCTAGGTATTTTAGATAGAAATAATATGACATGATTTTACAAATAAAGTCGTACGGAGAAAATAAAATTTGGAAATAATAGTAGAGCCTTGGAAAAAACTAATCATCCATGAAATAATAGAATACCGATTTGATGATTGGTTAAAACAAATTGCTTTTGGTAGTAGATCTGCGGGTGGAGGAATACCTACCATGAATTGGGCTAACGGAATTGTTTTTCAACCATTCTATTTTCCAGATACTGATGCCATTGTGCACGAAAAATTGAATGGCATACTTCATTGGTCATCTGTAATCTTTGCAATCAAAGAAAAATTTGAAAAACAGATCGTT
>JBGOUS010000195.1:0-2623 GCA_041477675.1 Nitrosopumilaceae archaeon | reverse complement strand
ACGTCTATTGTGCCAAACAGTTTCTTTACTGATAGATCACTGTTAAAGACACCAATTTGTGCAAAACCAGTTGGTGCACCGGCTTTGGATAGTCGCAATGTAATGGCATCTATTTGTTTACCAACTAATTGTGATGATGACGTAACATATTCTGCATGGATTGGCCTACCTGAATAGGTGCTATAACCACCTGATGCAGTAGTATCCTGCATGTAAATGATTGGATATGAAGTAATTGCTAATGGAGCGGGTGTCACCACAATTATTGGGACATCAGTTGTTGGTGACGTGGTGTCTGGTATATTGATGGTATAAGTTTCTGTCTTGGGTGATTCTGAATTGCCAGCTAAATCTTTGGCAAAAAATTTGAGAGTAGTTGTGATACTAATTGGAATAGGACTGGAATATGTTGGACTTGAAGTAGTAGGTGTACTGGTATCTGTGGTATAGTAAATTGTAGCTGCTTCATTTGCTGACAGTGTAACTGATTGGGTGGATGGATATGTACCACCTGGTGGAGTTGCAGTTGTTGTTGGCAGTGTGGTGTCAGCAATGGGTTGGTGAGAGGATTTACCTTGATGGGATTTTCCAATTTTGCCATCGACTGTATTACCCTGGCCTCCTTGCATAGCATATACATGAGCACTATTAAAAACGCAAAATATTACCACAGTTGCAATTAAAGATAATTTTAATAGATCAAACGATGATGTTTTATTCAAATCATAATCTCCTTTCATTATTGCGGTTGTAAACGTTTTGTTGCTCAGCAATAAGTTCCAAATTTGGAATTTGCAAGATCTGTTTGACGCACCGTGACACAGATTGCGTCCAATTTTTACAATAATATTTGGTTCCAACTTTGGAACTACAAATTATTAACATCTTTAAACGGTAAAAATTCAAAATTTATAAGAGTTACGCAGCTCTTCTATGTTTACCTAAATTTTATTGTAGATCTATAGAAACCCGAAAATCTTCGAAACAAAAGATTTTTTATTAGTTGATTTGACGGGAATTCTTTACAAACTCACTTTTCTTCGTTAGTTTCCAGTTCATTTTCTTCATTCTTAGCGATTTTGTTCTTAAAATACCCTCTAGGTGTAAACACCTTCCTTGCAAAAGCCACATAAGTTGTGTGCCCTATACTTCGAAATGAGTGTCTAGTCTTTCCTTCTCGTGCTTCAATCGTTCTAACTAATTGTTCAGTACACTCTATATCAAAAAAATCATTTTCTCTTAAAACGGTTGCGAGTTTTTCTAGTTGGTTCATGGTAGGACATATTGCAACAAATGCACCACTTCCTTTTAGCATCTTTCTTGCCTGTGGAACAACAGACCACGGATCCCCAAGATCAACAACAACCAAATCTGCGTCCTTTTGTGTAACTTTCTTTGCTGTCTTCATGTCAAATTTCTCCATCGTCACATATTTTGCAACTCCTGCTTTTTCGATATTTTTTCTTGCAATATCCATAAAATTTTGATCAACATCATATGTGTACACATGACCACGGGGTTTTACAATGCTTGCAAGAAATGTTGTAAGGGAACCGCTTCCTGTTCCTATCTCGACAATTTTTTGCCCACTTTGTAATCCAGTCCTTGCAGCAATGTATCCTAGATCTTTTGGATAAACTATCTGAGTACTGCGCTGACTTTTCATAACATAATCATGAATTGTGGGCTCTAAGAGATAGATGTATTTTCCTTTGTTGGTAATGATTGTAGAACCAAATTCTTTTCCTATCGCTTTTTTGTGATCAATTACTCCCACATGTGTATGAAATTGTTGTTTTTTTGAAATCTTCATCAACCATTTTTTTGAATCATTATAAAAAAACAAGACATTGGAGTTTTGCTTTATTTTTTTCACAAAAATAGAGCTAATCTAATGTGGATAAGAATTTACCTCTTTGTAATGTCACATCCTGTCTGGCGAAGCAATTCCAATTAGATCAAGTGCTTTGGCAAGAGTTTCCTTAAAGATGTAAACTAGGCACAGTCTTGTGTTAATCAGCTCTTTGTTTTCTGCTGTTAGAACTTTAACATGCTCATAAAATCCATTAAATGAAACAGCAAGCTCATAGCAATATCGAGCAATTATTTTTGGAGAGAGGTTTTTTGTGCTGTCTTCTACTTGAATATCAAATTTACCGATAGTTTTGATTAGATCAATCTCATGCACTGAAATGAGATTATCAAATGAAACATCAAACCTTGGTTTCATTTCTGACTTTTCTAGGATTCTTGCAGCTCTAGCATGAGCATATTGTATGTAAGGCCCAGTGTCACCTTCAAGACTAAGGGACTCTGTCAGGTCAAATGTTATTATTTTGTCTAAATCTTGTTTTATCATGGCATAACGCAGTGCACCAACAGCAACTTGTTCTGCGATCTCTACCAGTCTTGCTTCATCTAGATCAGGATTTCTTTTCTTTGCTTCTTCGTAGGTTTTTAATCCTAAGATGTCAAGAACATAATCTGCGTTAACGTAGATTCCTTTTCGTCCAGACATTTGAACTTGCTTTCCACCGGTATCAACGTTTAGTGTTTTTGCAGTTTCTGCACTTAGTGTTACTGACTCATATCCTAAGTGAACATATGCACCTTCTTGCGATTT
>JBGOUS010000038.1:0-7653 GCA_041477675.1 Nitrosopumilaceae archaeon | reverse complement strand
TGCAGAAAAGATTCTGCGATTCAAGCAATCTATACTCATAAGTGAAGAAAAATGAAAATTGCAAGATTGTTAGGACAAGACATGGAAACATATGGTTTTGTTAATGGAGATAGGGTAATCACAAAAGAAGATATTACTCATCAAACAGGAATTCCAATACCTCCACATATCATGGATTTTCTTTTTGATGGTTGGTATGATGAGATAAAACCAATATTGTCAAATTTAAAATATACACAAAAGATTTCCGATTTTAAATTCCTTGCACCGATTCCAAATCCCTCCAAAATAATTTGTCTTGCATTTAATTACAAAGACCATGCAAAAGAACAAAATTTGATTCCTCCAGATGAACCAGCCATAATAATAAAACCAAAAACTACGCTAAATGGAGCCACGTCAGACATAATTTGTCCTTCCTTTGTATCAAAGTTAGACTATGAAATAGAGCTTGCGTTGATTATTGGGAAAAATTGTAAAAACATTACTGAACAAGAGGCAAAAAATGTAATTTTTGGATATATGATTCTAAATGACACTTCAGCTAGGGATGTACAAGCTAAGGACAAACAATTTACACGTGCAAAGGGATTCGATACTTTTGCTCCTTGTGGTCCTTGGATTACAACTGCAGATGAGATATCAGATCCTCAAAACTTAAAGATGATAACTAAAGTAAATGGCATAATTAGGCAGAATTCTTCAACATCTAACATGTTCTTAAAAATACCCACCGTAGTTTTCATGCTAAGTCAAGTAATGACTCTAGAAAAAGGTGATATAATTTCAACAGGAACACCTGCAGGGGTCATGTTAAACAAGCCAGATGCAGTTTACTTGAAGAATGGCGATAAGATAGAAATGAACATAGAGGGACTCGGGACGCTGGAAAACACTGTAAAATTTGTATAATATATAAAACTATTAAGAGAAGCAAATTAGAAAAAAGGCATGGGGAAGATAATTGTGGGAAAAACTTTAGATATTTTATCTGGTAAAATGCAAAGAATTACTGCAGATGGAAAAGACATACTTGTAGTTAATGTAAATGGAAATTATTATGCCACCGATGATACCTGTACTCATGCTGGTGGAAGTCTAACAGATGGAAAACTTGAAGGATCAATTATAACATGTGATTGGCATGGAGCAAAGTTTGATTGTAAAACAGGTAAATTGCATGCTTTTCCTGCAAAAATTAAGGATTTGAATTCATACAAAGTAGTAGTTGAATCAGACAACATATTTTTGGAACTTTAAGTGCAAACTTTATAAAATCAACACAATTAGTAGCTTTGATGATACAATGGTGGACAAAAAATCTCAGAACACAGAAACTCTCAATCAAGCTGTTACCACACTCGAAGAAATAGCTTCAAATCCTTCTACTCCTAAGAATATTAAAAAAAGTATAACCGATTTGACAACAGAACTAAAAAAACAAGAATCTTCTGTTTCAATGCGTGCTGCAAATGCCATAAGCTTGTTAGACGATATAACACAAGATCCGAATATGCCATCATATGTAAGGGTGACATTATGGCAAGCAGTATCTACCCTTGAAAGGATAAGAGAAGAAATTTAGAATCATTGTTTTCTCAATCATGAAGATAGAAGATTATCTTGCATCACTTCCCCAGTCGATTCTTTCAGGACAAGATGTACAGCTTCCTGATAACGCCTTCAGAGAAATATTCCGATTTGTAGAACTTGGCAAGAATGATATATTTTATCATCTTGGATGTGGAGATGGTAAAGGAATTTCTATCGCTTTGGAGGAATTTGGAATAAAAAAAGCTGTCGGAATAGACAGTGATATAAAAAAAATTAGTTTAGCAAAAAAACTTTTAAAAGAAAAAGCTTTTTCAAACTATACATTACAATGCCATGACATAAGAGAAGTAGCCTTTAGCGATGCTACAATTATTTTGTTCTGGTTTGTAGATCCACAAATAATCGATCACATGATGGAAAAGTTTTCATTGCTAAAAAGTGGCTGTAAAATAATAACAATTTGGGGCCCATTACCAGGATGTCTTCCTCAGAAAGTGGAATTCCCCTTTATTCTAAACACGGTCCCTTTTAAAAAAGCGAATGACCTAAAAGAACAACTTCTTGCAGTGTTTGGTACTGATTGTGTCGATTTTGTAACTGCTTGGGAATTTGCAGAAAGATACACTAAAGCAATTGGATTGCCAGATGCAGGTAACGATCGGTTTCTTACCATACTACAATCTCTTGTAATATGGATAAACGCAAAAAATCTAGGAATCGCTTGTGGTGATGAAATTCCTCAATCGATACAGACGTACATCAGTATACTACGGACATTTTTTAATATAGATGTAGAATATCTTTTGAATAAAAAATAGGCATGTTATTGATCAGTCATATTTTTATTTGGAAACGTCATATACTATCTCATGTGGGATGAGAGAATAAACATCAATGTATCTGCCATAGATTATGAGAATACAAGCCACGAAATCTCATCTACCTTAAAAAATCTGGAAAAAATGGTACATGGGGAAAATGATTTTATAGTAACCGATTCTGAATTTGTATTCGGATGGCACTTTTATGTTGTGTGTATCAACAAAGCCCTTGTCCAAAAGTTGTCAGAACAGATGGGACCTAGTTTTGATAAAATTAAAGGAAAAGGATTAGAGAAGAAATTTCTTACTTGGCTCACTGATAAGCTAGTTCAGAAGCAGATGAAGGTTAAGCTTGCCATTAAAGAAGAAATGGAATCAAGTAAATACGGCATATTTTAAAAAAATGAGGTCATTCAGGAAGCTGGTTATTTAACTTAAAAAACATAATACAAGAATCTAAGCGTATACACCTAAAAATCGGTTTGTTATACTTTTTTAAATTTCATTGAGACGGTAGTACCTAACTGAGGTCTACTTCAGCTCTAAATTTTGAATCTCATGAGATCAAAATTATTGAGTTTACTGCATTAAGATTCCAAATTAAAAATAGAACAAAAATGAAAACAAAACTATTCTTAGGAATAATTCTCTCATCACTTTTACTCCTTCATGGTGCATCTGCCTTACCAATGGGAAATCTTGTTGTTATAGTAAAACCAGAAAAAACCTCTCTTGAACTAAACGAAATCCCAGTCATTTATGGAATGATTACAGATCAAGCAAGCAAGCCCATTGCTGGTGCATTAGTAAACATCAGTACTTCTCTTGGTACAGATATAGTTTTAACGGATTCCGATGGCAAATTTAGATACCAGTACACTGAATCTGTTTCTCCAAATCAATACATCGTAAGTGTAAAGGCACAAAAAGATGGGTATGGGGTTGGTCTTGCAAAGACAACATTTTTTGTAAAAGGCATTCCTTTGTCAAAACAGACAAGCTTCAAAACTGTAACTGGTGATAAGATAAAACAGGATCCCGTCGCTTCTAAAATTCTTAAAAATATAGAAATTGCGCAAAAAAAACAGGTAGAACAGGAAAAAAAACTAAAGGAAATTGAAGACAAAAAGAAATTCATAGATGAACAACGAACTCTTGTTAACCAGAATCTACAAAATGACCTTCAAGCATGGCTCGTGCAATTTGATCCATTTACTCCAAGAAATGCATATGCCACTTTTGTTACTCAGATAAATGCGACTTTACAGAATGTATTCTGGGGTCAGTTTAACTTCACTGAACAAAAAACCAATGATGGATTAGTAGCAAAGTATCAAATTATTCAAAATGGAGGAAACAATGATGAAGCAAGAAAAGCATTTATCCAAAAGGCAACATCATCTAGAAATGAAATTACAAAAGTTAATAGTGATTTAAATGTGAAATACGGATTTGCAAATAAGGATACACAATCCAAATTTGATAGATATGGGAAATTACCAAGATTTAATAAATGACTCTTATTTTTCAATTCTTTGAATGAAAATATTTAATTGCATTTTATTAAAATTTTAATATGCTTTTCTAACTGTAAATAAATACTGTAAAAGTTATTCTTCTAATTATTTAACCTAATATATCTCAAGCATAAAATAAAAAGATTGAATCAAAGTTTCAAAGACACAAAATTCGATTCCATTTAATTTTCTCAGATTATGATAAAAACCAATCATATTGTTTAGTTTAGTGTGCGGTAGACCTGATGGTATTAAACACAAAAGAAGGCCCTTGAGGGGAATCGAACCCCTGTCCGGGGATCCACAGTCCCCTATACTGGCCACTGTACTACAAGGGCCACCAAGGACGGATCCTTTTCTGTCCAGTATTAATCTTAACTAATGGATTATTTTGAGTTACATCCTAATATGAGAACCAGACTGTAAGTTTATTATTAACAATAAATTATTCCAGTGTATGCGAAGTGGAGTACTATGGTTTTTTGCAATGGGGTTAACTGCCACACTTACCTATTACGGTTCAATATATCTTCTTCCTTGGAAATAAAAAATTAAAAAAAGATTTATGATCTAATTGTGACGTAGTTTTTTCTTTATGCCTCGCAAGCTACGCATCCCAAACGATTTGACTTTCCATCTTTTTGTGTATCGATATGTGACAAAGGCAGAAATTGCAGTAGATACACCCAAAGTAGGTAGCATCCAAAAGAAATTTCCCTCATTGTTTGGAAATAGACTAAAAATTGTTGCAAGTGTGTTTGGTACAAGAACTGCGGTTCCAGCTACAGTAAGCCAGACTATAAGGGTTGCAAGTTTATTGGAAACTTCTGCTTGAATTACGTTTATTCCTGTAGCAACCACCTGCATAACGTTTTCTGACATTTGGATCTGTCTGTCAAGTCTACCAAGAAGGACTTCAAATTTACCAAGAATTATTTCATCATCAGAAATCATTTCAGCATCCCCATACTTTAGGTTCTGAACTGTATCGTAGGTTGCCCATACAGCATTAAGGAACGTAAGAAGCGAAGTCTTCATATCCGAGAGTTCAAGTGATAAATCCTTCTCGATTTGTCTTGCGCCTGCAAGATCTAGTTCAAGTTGTTCTGCTCTTTCTATAATTAAACGAAGAATTGAAAAGTTTGTTTCACTAAGCTCATCTATTATTCTTGCTACAAGTACGGTCTGCCTGTCTGCCCAGCTTTCAGGTTCTTTTGGGAGTTTACGCAATAATGTGTTGGAATAATTGTATAGTCGTGTTATTTTTCCTCCGTAATCATCGTGAATAGTAACTACAAGGTCTTTTTTGATAAATATCAAAAGAGGCGATGTTTGTGTCTTGTTTGCCCCTGTAACTACAAAAGGAAGCATCAACCCAAGTGTATCTTCTCTGTCTTCATAATGTGATACATATCCTGACAAAAGAACTGATGCATCCATGTTGATGCCAAGATTTGCAAGAATATGGGGAGTCTCTTCAATAATATTATCTACAACACATTCAATCCAAGTAAGATGGCCTAATGATATAGTTCTGGCTGCTTCTTCAAGCTGCACACTTGGTTTTTTAAATGGAGTTCCTTCTGTTTCAAGTCCTGCAACGCTTACTGCCTTTATCATAAAAATCAAAACGAGTTTTCACTTATATACACGTATTTATGAATCAAGTATCACACTTTTTGTAAATTACTGTAGATTTAATTAAAACCATATCAGATTAATCTCATGAGTTGTTCTGGCGAAACCGTCGAGTCTGACAACGAAATAATACAAATAAAACCAATCATACTAAACCAGCTAAAAAAAGCAAAGTATGGAGTTTCTGATCACGCTACAGTGGAGTTGTGTCACTGGACAAAAAAATCGTTCAAAAGCGAAGGAGATTGCTATAAAATGAAATTTTATGGCATTACAACTCACAGATGTATGGAGTTTTCTCCAGCAGGAATGTACTGCGAGAACAGATGCATTTATTGTTGGAGACCTATGGAGTTTTACAACTCAATGAAAATGCCTGAAGATAAGGTGGCAGAACCAGAAGCAGTTGTTACAAATCTGATGGAAGAAAGAAAAAAACTTATCATGGGACATTATGGAGATCCAAATCAAGACAAGAAGAAGTTAGACGAATCATTACTTCCAAGTCATTATGCCATATCACTTTCGGGTGAACCAACCATGTATCCAAAACTCCCACAACTCATAAAATATCTAAAGACTCTTCCGGCAACAAAATCAATTTTTCTTGTTACAAATGGCCAGGAACCTGACATGTTACAAAGATTGCAGGATGAAGATGCACTTCCTACTCAACTATATCTTTCTACTAATGCTCCAAATGAAGAAATCTTTCAGATAGTTAACAAACCGAAGTACAAGGATTCTTGGAAACGATGGAATGCCAGCCTAAAGATGCTTTCAAAAATCGATACGCGAACTGTGCTCAGAGTTACTTTGATAAAAGATTATAATTCTAACAATAGATTGATTTCAGAATATGCAGAGATGTTTATGCAAGCAAATCCACATTTTATAGAATTAAAGTCATACATGCACGTAGGAAGATCTACAAATAGACTAGAATATTCAAACAGTTTGGAGATGGATGAAGTAAGACAATTTGCATCTGAGCTTGCAAATAAAAGTGATGTTTTCTCGGTAATGGATGAAAGTGTTATGTCACGAATAGTGGTACTGCAGAATCAGGAACGATTCATCGATCGTTTAATTCCTGCCTATGCAAATACCAACTAGCAAATTTTTTCATTGCAATATATCTATGAGATATTAAATTTTTTTCTAAATGAGCATACGTCTTAGTTTGACCTTCAGGAATAAAGATCGGATCATATCCCCATTTTCTACCGCTAAGTTTTTGTGAAATTGTTCCATCCATCTCAGCTTTAAACAATCGTACATCATCTTTTTTCTCACAGTATGCTATGACTGATTGAAATGTTGCAGTCCGTTTTGATTTTATTAGTTTGAGAATTCCTTCATTTCCAATTGTTTTAAATACAAAGGACGAATATGGCCCAGGAAAACCATTTAATGAGTTTATAAAAAGACCATCATCTTCCACAATAACTGGTTTGGAACATTTTGAAAAAGCATCTAATGCTTTGTGAAAAGCCACCTCTTCAAGTGTATCTGCTTGTATTTCTAATAAACTACATTTGAAAAATTTTGGTAAAAGCTGAAATTTCGCCAAAATGCCTTTGGCTTCCTCATACTTGTTTTTGTTTGATGATGCAAATAATATTCTAGACAACGTTTGCGTATCTACCCCTGCTTTCAATAACTGATACTTGGAACAAGACGTGTCTATGTCTTGAAGACCCTACTACTTTTTTGTAGCCATCCAAAAATTTAGTCCAAGCTTTTTCCATCATATTTGCATGTGCACTATTTAGTATCTCTTTGAAAAGTCTTAGATCTATTGCATGGTCCTCTATTTTGTCTGTTCTTTGTGCAAGCCCAAAATCAATTACAAACACCGTATCTTTCATAGAAAGGAAATTGGATGTAGTAAGATCTCCATGCATGATACCGTTTTTGTGTAACTTGCCGACAATTTTACCAATCTCTTGACAAGCTTTTATCACCTTTTGATTTGAAAGATCACGTACAAGCTTTCCTTCCATATATTGCATGTATATCCTACACATTTTTGTGTTAACATAGTATACAAGAGGCGAACAAATTCCAAATGATTTTACGGTTGACATGATACTTGATTCATGTATTGTCCTTTGCTCTCT
>JBGOUS010000178.1:0-3017 GCA_041477675.1 Nitrosopumilaceae archaeon | reverse complement strand
CCAAACATTGCAACACCACATTTGAAACCATTACTTTGAAGATCCTTTATAACAAAATCCATTTTTGGTGTGATCACATTGACATACTTTGCAAATTCTAAAGACATATCAAGAAATTCATGATAGTCTCTTGATTTTAGAAGCTTGTTTACCATCTTGCCTCCAAGACCGTTTATTCTTGGTAGTTGATCCTTGATGAATTTTTTAGTAGAAATTGGAGAAAAGCAAATTACAATAACAGAAGAATTGTTAGAGATTTTTTTTAGACTGCCAATACCAGGAGCGCCTTGTTTTGTTCTAATTTCAAAACCCCCATAGTATGATGACAAAACAGTCCCAAGACCTGTCTTACAATAAATTTCAGCATTGTGTGCTATCTGTCCAACTTGAGTTCTAGAAAGATTTGTACTCATTGCAGTGTTTAACGCAAATGCAAGACTTAGCGCAACAGCTCCACTAGATCCAAGTCCGTATCCAACTGGAATAGAAATGTGATGTTCTACATCAACAAAGAAATTTTCTTTTGCAAGCTTGAAAAACTCCTTAATTACAAACTTTGAAACCTGTGTGTTATCAGTTTGATATCCAGTAACTTTGATTCTAAAACGAGGTTTGCCAGATCTTGTAACTTTTACACTAGTTGTAACACCTTCCTTTATACAAAAGCCAGCTCCAAGGGAGCCCTGAAGTTCTGGTTTTTCTTGATCTGTTTCAGCTTTGAAAAAGCCTGTTATGTGACCAGGACAAAAGGCTACTGCTTGCATGAGCGCATTAAAATTCCCATAAAATATAAAAATAATGATTAAATAATTTATATTGATTTAAACTGACTAAATTTATTCGACGCTTGCAGAAGATTGGAAGTAGCATCCTGGTATCACTTCCAAAAGAGTGGGTTGATGCAAATAATTTAGAAAAAAGTGATGAGGTAGAGCTAGAGACAGGAACCAATAGTATTTCCATTACACTTTCTGGAGATCAAAGATCGTACAAAGAAGTTGTAATATCATATCCTGTTTCAAAGGAAGAAAACATCATTGCCAACATTACCGGTGCATATCTTCTTGGGTATGATATCATAAAAATAAAGGGTAAATCAGTAATTTCAGCAGAAGATCGAGAAAAGATCAGAACTTCGATGCGGAGACTTGTTGGCATGGAAATTGTAGAGGAAGATTCCTCCAATGTTATCATGCACTTTCTTTTAGATGCAACAACACTTAGCCCAGAAAAAATTCTAAAACGAACGAGCTCAATCGCACTTGGAATGTTTCGTGATACTCTAAACACACTGATGTCAGAAGACAAGACCGTACTACAAACAATGGCAAATAGAGATGATGAAATTGACAGACAGTATTTCCTACTAGTTCGATTGATTCGAAGTACAATGGTTGACGCAAAGCTTGCTAAGGCATTGAATTTAGAAAATATTGACATTTTGGATTACAGAATAGCTGCAAACCTACTTGAAACTGGAGGAGATACGATAGTGGAACTTGCAAAATCAATTTCAGAACTTGCATTAATGAAAAATGATTTCAAGAAAATTTATGATACTGCGCGATACATTGAGGAAATTCATGAAAAATCAATTGAAGCCTTTATTGAAAATAACAGATCACTTGCTATTGAAGCCATAAAACTACATCGCAGTTATCAAAAGAAGAGCACTGAGGTCCGTTCCTCACTTGAACCTAAAAAGCAGGCGTCAATTGGGCTATTAGACCTAGTCTACACATTTGAAAAGATAGCGCGCTGTTGGGCTGATGTCGCAGATCTTGTCAAACCAGTATATCCAAACTAAACTAACATCTTCTTCTTTATTACAAATGTTAAAACAGCACAAATTGTTTTAGAATCAGTTATTTTTCCAGACAAGATCATTTTCAATACTTTTTTTAAATCAACTTTCACAACAGAAAGTATCTCGTCATCATCAAGCTTCAAGTCACTAGATTTTTTCAAACCTGTTGCAACATAACAATTAATCAATTCAGTGTTATATCCAATCGAAGGATAGTATTTTACCAAAGGAATCATTTTTTTTGCTTCATAACCGGTTTCTTCTTTTAGCTCTCTAAATGCACATTTTTTTGGGTTCTCTCCTTTGTTTAGAGTCCCAGCTGGAATTTCAAGAACATATCCATGAGGAAACCGATGTTGTTTTACAAGTAGAACCTTGCCCTTGTCTATTGCAAGCATTGCAGCAGCACCTCTGTGTTCTATAACTTCCCGTGTGACCTTCTTTTTTTTCAATAATATTGTATAAACGCTTAGCGAGAGGACTTTGCCATCATAGATTTTCTTCTTTTTCATGACTTCATTTTAGGTGTGTAAAATTTGTTATATATTCTATTGATAGGTCAGATGAAGTCGCTTTGATTTCTTTGCTGATTTGATGCTATTTTTAACCCACTGTTCAGCAAGGGTAATCTTTTTTGGAATGAAGAGATCAGCTGAGGCAATACCACTGATTTTACGCACATTTTGCGTTATTTCGTCAAGTTTGAAAATGTCATCACTATAGAAAAACAAAACAATCTGATTCATAGCGATAAATGGTTTTTGTAAAAATAACTCTCCAAACTCTTCTTCTAGTTTGGCAAGAGTTTTCTTTACATCTTTTTCTACCCAAACAAGAATTGCAAAAGAAATGTATCCAGCAAATTTCTTTGGATCATAGACCAAAGTGAATTGCATCGCATCGTTATTTTCTAGTCTATCAAGACATCTTGTTATTGTCTTTGTTGACAAACCAGTTGATTTTGAAATTTGATCAATTCGTATACGTGGATTATCCAAGAGAACTTCAATTATCTCAAGATCAGTTTTTGTCATCTCATATCTAAAACCAAGATTTTGTGCTTCAAAAATAGAAAGAACCCTAACATCCTTCATCAGATTCTTTGCTAGTTCTATCTTTTTTTCTGGATCGTCTTTTATTACTATACTACAAACAGTTATGCCACCAACACAAGGAACAACAAAGAAGGGCTCACCTAAGAGTCTCACCT
>JBGOUS010000062.1:0-5774 GCA_041477675.1 Nitrosopumilaceae archaeon | reverse complement strand
ATGAAAAGATTTCTACAGGAATGATTTTCTTTGGAGGTTTTTTGTTATACTTAGGATTTAGGAAGAGGTCAGATGAGACAAGATAAATTCCTAAAATCACAGAAGATCCTAAGACTTGCTACTATAGACAAAACAGGGATACCACATATTGTTCCTGTGTGGTATTTGTACAAAGAGGGCATTTTTTATGTTGGAACTAACACTAATACTGCAAAAGCAAAGAACGTAAAGAATAATCCCAAAGTTAGTTTTTGCGTGGATGCAGGAATTCGTTCACCAATATTTGGAGTGATGGGAAGAGGAATTGCCAAATTAATTTTAAATAAGAAAGTTGTTTCAGGTATAACCAAGAAGATTTTATTAAGATATTTCAAAAATTTGAATAATAGTTCTGCTCAGGAACTTTTTGCCCAAACAGATTGCATCATAAAGATCATGCCAAAAAAAATCACAGTTTGGGAGTTTTAAGCCACAAATTCTTCAATTTTGTCAAGTGCTGGTTCTAACACACTAATTTCTGGTAAAAAGACCATTCTAAAATGTCCACTGCCATACTGCGTTCCAAAACCTGACCCGTGTACTGTCAAGATACCTTTTGATTTTAAAAGATCTAAAACAAATTCTTTATCAGATGAATGTTTTTTACCCTCAATCTTTGGGAATGCATAGAAAGCACCTTTTGGAATTGAACAACTGAGTCCATTCATATCGTTTAGTCTTTTGATTACATAGTTTCTTCTCTTTTTTAATTGAGAAACAAATTCTGAAATATAATTTTGTGGACCTCTAAGTGATTCCAATGCAGCATGTTGAACCGGTAAATTAGATGCAATTCTGACTCTGGCAAGCTTTGGTATATTTTCACGAAGAAGATCAAGTCTTTTTGATTCGTTAAATGCAATATAACCAATCCGCCAACCAGACATAAGATGCACTTTTGAAAAACCATTTACTAGTATGACTGGAGAATCACCACTGACTTTACCTATTCCAACAAATTTTTCATCGAAAACTATCTGATCATATATTTCGTCGCAGATTATGTATAGATCATGTTCGACTGCTATTCCTACTAGATCTCTTAGAGATTTTTCGTTAAATACTGCACCGGTTGGATTGTTTGGACTGATAAGACATATTGCTACAGTTTTTGATGTGATTTTTGATTTTATGTCATCAAGATCTGGTGTGGAGTTGTGTAGATCTACTGAAAATTCTATTGGAATCCCTCCAAATAATCTGACATAGGAAGCATATGGTGGATAATATGGTCCTGGAATCAGAACCTCATCGCCAGATTCTACTATCGAGGCCATAAGCATCTCAAGTCCTTCTGATACTCCGTTTGTTACTATAATGTCATCTTCTGAAACAGAAAGACCCTTTGCTTTTTCTTTTTGAGCAATTGCATTCCTAAGTTCAAGTAATCCTTCTGATGCAGCATAATAATTCTGTCCATTTTTTACAGCATTAATGAATGCATTTTTGACATTTTCTGGAGGCTGGAATCCATACTGCACAGGATCACCAATGTTAAGATATGTTATCTTATGGCCTTCTTTTTCTAGTTTTCTTGCAACTAGCGCAATATCACGTATAGCATATTCCACACCAGCAACTCTTTTTGATATTTTCAATTATCTAGACAGATATTTAGCCCCGTTAAATTCTTACTTGATCGGACCCGTTGCATAGCCAGGATAGTGCGGGTGGCTTCGGACCACCAGGTCGAGGGTTCGAATCCCTCCGGGCCCTTTTGAATAGTTTTATCCTTCATAGATTACATAGTTTTGAATTTAAGACAGTAAAAATTACTAAAAGTATGAAGGTATATTCACCTTTTAGAATTGGACTAGTATCTATAGTAATTGCTTCAATATGGATAGCAATTTTGTTTTCAGGAAGTGAAAAAACATCCTACAATACTGATTTAGAATCAAAAGAGACTGTAAGTCTTGAGCTAAATTTGAATAAAAATGGGATTGGTTTTTACATACTTACAGTTCCAAACTTTTCAAAGGACATTTTATTTGTACAGATATTAGATTCTAATGGAAGTATAATTGCAGATAAAAAAATTGCAACAAAAATGTCTGTGAATTATTTTAAATTTTCACATAGTGGAAGATATATTATGGAAATAACTAATATTTCGGAAAAGTCTGTAAAAATCCAAGCAGATTTTGGCGATACAAGAGCATCTGAACTTCTAATTCCTGTGTTTATTTCCTTTTTAGGAACTGGATTTATCATATTTTCTGGATATAAAAAATTGACCAGTCAGAGTACTGCACAACCAGAAGAGAATAATTCGTAGACTGGCAGACATAATGCAACAAAACCAAAAAGTAAAACCAAATTAAAACCAATCCATGTTGCGGAAAGAAGCACCGAAGCCATAGCGAGCTTTATGATTATCTTAGCCTTTATTTTTGTATTATTAGACAAAACAAGAAATCCACCCAATGCGCTCAATAACAGACCTGTTTCAAGAACAAGATGAGAAATGGTAACCAGCCCATCCACCCCATAGATTTCATGGGAAATTGAATCTGCATAACCTGCTGTAATCTGCAACAATATTCCAATGATAAGAATTTTCAATCCTTTTTTGATTAACGCACTTTGTGGATTTGTAATTAAAATGATTGAGCCTAAGATAGCAGAACATGTGATCATCCCAACACCTGCATAAACGGCAACATGTTGAGTTGTCCAAAATAGCTCTGGTTCTCGCATAAGGTGTGATGTTGCATCCCATATACCAGCTAGAAGCTCTACAACCGTTCCTGAGACAGCAAGAATGGAAATTACATCAATTATAGACTTTCTATTTGAGATTAACGTATTTGAAAATGCAATTGAAAGCTTCATCACAATAAAATCGATTGTTTAACACTATATAGAGTGTTGTCTTGAAAAGTTTAGCTCTGACTTTGAGCACGTACATATACAATAGCTTTTTTCATCTCAAGCGCACGTTCAAATAAGATCTTTCGTACCTCAATCAATTCCGTTGGAGTCATACTTCGTTTTTGTGATTCAAAGAACAATTCTGCAAATCCTCCGGTCACATATCCAACGAATATTCCAAAGGCCACTTCAATATCATCTTTAGTAAGCGGTTTTAGATCATGTGCCATATTTCTCATCTGTTGAGGATTTACCATTAGATTGTCTATTAGTTGTTGAAGTGCATCCTTTAGTTCTAAGGATAATGTCATAATTTTTCTAGGTACCGTTTACAAAAGAACCTTATTAGATCAGAACTTATGACAAAATTTCGATCTTTTTTGACTGACGTAATAGCTATTATACCTCATGAGAGAAGAAATTTTATGAGTCCCGGAATAGGGCTGATGAAAAGAAGACTTCCAACGGAGAAAGAAGCTGTTCCTTTAGCAGTTTCTGGCATAATAAAACAATACAGTGTTTCAGCAGAGCAAATCAAAACGCTTGAAACAAAATATGATGAAGATGGCGGTGATTGGTATGTTGCTTTAGGCTTTAATGAAAAAAGAGTAATTGTTAAGATGGATTCTGTACTAGGGACGATAGTAGAGATTAAAGAAATTTAGCAAAATTTGTAATTTATTTTTTAAATTGTACGTTTGAAACTTCGGATTCTTTAATGACAACCAATCCTCCATCACGTAATTGTTGCACAAGTTGTATAACTTCTTTTTCTACCTGTCCTCTTTGAAGTCCAGTAATTTGTGCAAATGCATCTACAAGATCTGTTATTCTTCGTTGTCCATTACATAATTTCCAAAAATCAATAATAGCTTGGTTTACCATAAATCCCTGTTCATGATCATTCATCAATACTAATGAACCATCTTCTTGTTTTACAACTGAACCTATTCCTTGTGGCATTGCAGTTTCATAATTTATCGGCGTAATGGTTTTTTGTTTTCCATAGTTTATTAGTTTCTTTCCTTCTTCAGACATTTTTTCTGGAGTCCATACTGGATCCCAAACTATTTCAACATTAACGCCATTAACTCCAGGAACTTTGTTAACATATCTCTTAACATCACCAACTAACGTATCATGTAAAGGACAACCACGTGTTGTCATTGTCATTTTAATATCTATTTTATTATCAGCACTTACATCAACGCCATAAATCAATCCCATATCTACAACATTGATTGGAATTTCAGGATCCATGCACTGTTTTAGAGAGTCAAGGATTTGTTGTGAGGTTACTTCACCCATAAAATGAGTTCATCCAGGTATGAAATAAATACCTTACATCTTTGATTTGAACAACTTTTTAATTGATATCTCAAAAGGCTGTTTTGCAATTCCTGCTTCGGTTATGATTCCTGTAATTAGTTCAGGGGGGGTCATATCAAACGCTGGATTTATGACGCCTATATCATCTGGAGCAGTTTTTTTATCTCCTATTTGTGTGACCTCAGTTGACTTTCGTTGTTCAATAATTACATCATCAGGATCGCTTTTTAGATCAAAAGTGGAAAGAGGAGCAGCAACGTAAAACGGTATTTTGTGCTGTGTTGCCATCATAGCTACTTGGTATGTTCCTATTTTATTGAAGACATGACCTGTGCGCAAAATCCGATCCGCCCCCACTATTACCTTGTTTACTAAGCCCTTTGCCATAACATATCCTACTGCGGTATCTGGGATTAAGCTGACATCTATACCGTCATGTTTTAGTTCAAAGGCTGTAAGTCTAGAGCCTTGCATTACTGGTCTTGTTTCAGTAGCAATGACTTTGATCTTTTTGCCACTTTCTTTTGTTGCACGAATAACTCCTAACGCTGTTCCGTATCCCACCGTAGCAAGTGCACCGGCATTGCAATGAGTCATTATTGTGTCGTTGTTTTCAAACAACACCGCACCTTGTTTTCCCATCTTCATGTTAGTCGCTATGTCTTCTTCTGCCATTTTTTTTGCAGTTTGAATTATTGATTTTTTTATTTCAGAAACAATATTGCCTCCATTTGCAACCTTCATTATTTTATCAAGACCCCATGCAAGATTTATGGCAGTAGGTCTAGTTTCAAAGAGAACCTTTTTTGCCTTTTCTAGATCTTCTAACAGTTTTTCCTTTGTTTTTGCTTTGCTTTGTAGTGCAGCCAAAGCTAATCCAAAAGCACCTGATACTCCTATGGCTGGAGCACCTCTGACCACAAGGGTTAGAATTGCATTTGCCACATCCTTGTAATTGGTGTATTTTACAAAGACAAGCTTGTTTGGTAATTTTGTTTGATCTATCATAATAACAGCATTATTTTTCCATTCCACGGTCCTAAGATTAGAATGAGTCTTTGTTTGCTGTTTCAATACTTCTTACCCTGTGCTTGTCGCTTTTTTAGGATCTTTGTATAATCTGAATTAATTTCTTTAATGAGATTAAGAGTATCATCTTTAATCAAATCAAGATTTGGTATTACACAATGTCCCCCAATAAAACCAGGAAACATCTTTGGTCGGTTTCTTAAATATTTGTGGATTTCATATGCAAAGGACCACATCTCATCGTAGCTTACTTTGTTTTTTATAGCAATCATGTTACTAAGCTGGGCATAGTTTATGAGCCAGCCATAATAGGAAGTGTCGCATACTATTTTAGCAAGCTCTAATGTAAGCGGGTTCGACATTTTCTTTGTCTTTACTCCATGTTTTTTCATCATTTTAGAGTATGTTGAAGATGCCCAGTTTGTTCTAGGAGCACTTGATTCGATTGCATAAAATTTTGTATATCGTTTTAAATCATAAAGCATTCTTTTGTGCACTCCTCT
>JBGOUS010000014.1:0-10446 GCA_041477675.1 Nitrosopumilaceae archaeon | reverse complement strand
GCTAGCCCGCCTTTGTAAATATGAAGATGCGATATTTAATTACGACGAGACTCTTCAATCAGATCCGAAAAACATTCATGCCTTAACCAATAAAGGAGCTGCACTTTCTAGTCTTGGCAGATACCAAGAAGCCATAACATACTATGACAAGGCATTAGAAATTAATCCTCATAACACAATGGCTTTAAACAATAAAGAAAAAACATCAGCATTCTTGATTACATATTCTACTCATGAGATAGAACCAAAAACCACGCTAATTTCAGAAGAACCAACTTCACATATAGAAGATAAACCTCTGGAAAAAATTGAAAAACATGATGATAACATTGTTACACAATTAGCTAATGTATTTTCTTCTATAGGTGTTTCACTGATGTCGTTATTTGGTGGATAATTCAACATTAGAAATATTTTTATCAATTATTTGAAAATGTTTATTGTGAGAGATTTCTCTAACATTTTTTTGTTATTTTGAATCGTATTTGAAACAATTTTGTATCGTCCCTCAATTACTTTTTCACCATTGGATTTTGTTTGATCCCATACAAACATTTTTTCTTCTTTTGGTTGCAAAATTGAGATCACCTGTGCTGATTGAGGAGAATAGAGTATTCTGCCGTCAAGTCCGATAATTCTAAATCCATAAGAAGAGTCTGAAAATGTTAATGGTACAGTTCCAGAATTTACTATTTTGATAATAATGTCTTCTCCAACCTTAAAGTTTGTTTTTTCCGTAATGATAGAAAATGATGGACCGTCAACATACACTAATGCAGGTACTTGATTGGCTACACCTGACAAGAAAATACCAAATATTGTAGCTATAATTATGCCGGAACCAAGTCCAATTAGTGCACCTTTAGGAATCAATATAGAATTTATTTTTTGTTCCTTTTTATTTGTTAACTAGGGTTCTCGAACGCCAGTTTTTTGGATAGGTGTTTGGTGCCATGATAATTCTTTTCGTTTGAAAAGCAAAACCTTTAGTATTTTCGACAATTTCAGATTCTGACAACAGTGCTTCCCCTAGAGCGACTATTTCTCCTTTTTGTGTATAGATTCCCACATAATCTCCTCTTGTCATATTGGGCGAAATTTCCAAGATGCCAGGAATTGCAAGTTGTGCTCCATGACATAGTGCATCTACTGCAGAATCCCTAATTACAACTGATTTTATTTCGCTAAGAGCGTGCTCTATTGGCATTATTATTTTTAAAAGTTTAGAATCATCGCCTTTTTCTTTCCATAAGGCATGTGCATCCACAAGATCGTGCATCTTAACAAGGTTAGAATCTTCACTAAAATGCCCAACACGTGTTCGTCTTAGTTCAATCATTGTTGCACCAGGTCCAAGTATTTCCCCCATATCATAGAAAATTTTTCTAATGTATGTTCCAGCTTCACATAGAATTCTTAGAAGTAATAGACGTTCTTTTTGTTCAATGACTTCTATTTCATAGATAGTTCTAATCCTTGTTTGACGCGAAACAGAAGAACGTTGTGGAGGTTTTTGATGAATTTTACCTTTGAATTGGTGCAAAACATTTTCCAATTTTTCGTTTGTGGGTAGTGAATGTAATCTTCCAAGAGCATGATATTCTTTTGGTCCTAACAGCAGTACAGCCAAAGCTTTTGTTGCTTCCCCAAAACCTATTGGTAAAAGTCCAGAAACAGGAGGATCTAGGGTACCACTATGACCTGCCTTTGAAATACCGAATATTTTTTTTACCCACGCTACCGTTTCGTGACTAGTAGGTCCATTTGGTTTATCTAGAATTATCAATCCATAGTTTAGAAGCTGTTCTACAGTTCTCTTTTCACAATATGTTCCATATTCTTCGTTTGTAATATCTTGATCTATCACTTTGAGGTTTTGTAGTTGTTTTAGTTTCATAGTAAATTTTTTACCACTGATTTTGCAATCGAAAGTACTTCATTTGCACTAAGACCATCTGTGTTTATTATTTTATCAAAAATTGAGAGATTTTCACCAAAGTCAAAACCATAAAGTTTTTTGTAGATCAATTTATTTTCTTGATATCTTTTTTTTACTATTTCTAGTGCCCCTTCGGAGGATAGGTTATCCCTTGAAGTCATCCTTTTTGCACTATTTTCCTGTGAACCTGCAAGCCAAATTTTAATTCCGCCAGTAACAAGCCATGGGAGTGTATAGCTGGTTATTATTATACCCCCTTTGTCGAATAATTCTCTTAGCTTCTCATCGACTTTTTTATCAAATTCCTGATTTGTTTTTCGCTGATTTAAAAATGTCATTCCTTCTGGTGTGTCCCACCAATCATCACCACCTGTATGAAATCCTTGTTCCTTTGCTAATTCTTTCAAAACATCACCACCACTAAGATATTTCAATCCATATTCTTTTGCAAGCCCCTTTGCCACTGTAGTTTTACCAATGGCAGGAGGGCCAGAAATAATTATGGATTTTGACAATTCAGTTTAGATCCATTGTAGTCCTAGTGACTCTCATTATGATACCACTAAATGTCACTGATGAAAGGAAATACCATGCCCAGAAGTATATTTCATTTTCATGTTTGCATATGTTTGGTTGTGAAATCACTTTTTCTGCAGTGCAAGTAAGCTGAAAAATGTCTCCGGGTATAAAGTTAAGAGAAATTGGAGATATTGCTACAGTGTATGCAAAAAGTGGAGGAAGTACAAAATAAAAGATCAACATGAGCGGTATGAACGTTATCATCATAGGTCGCATATTCATCTGCATTAATTCCATGTTCATTTTGTTCATGTACGCAGATTTTTTGTTTATTTCATTTATCTTGTCTTGATCTTTCGCTCTGAACGCAGCCATTCTTTCTTTTTGCCACGCTTTTGTTTCTTTCATTAGTCTTCTGATCTTGTTCTGGTCTGTCATTTTTTTCCTAATTACTGCATTGAACAAATTAAGACAGATTGCAATCCCAACAATTCCTAATGCGGATTGGATCATTCCTTTGACCAGAGGATCAGCACTACCAAGTGGACCTCTATTCATACCTGGGATCTGCAGCAATATTGAATTCAGAAAATCTAGGATAAAATTAACTTCCATTATTATACCCCATCCCATTTACGATTGATTTAGCAGCTTCATCAACTTTTCCTTCCGAATTAAGTATCATCTTAATTGGCGAACCGCATAGAATTGAACACGTGGCTAACAATGCACTTGTCACATCAAGTTCTTTTTTTATTTCATCAATCGATACAATGTCACGCTCCCTTGTCGTATCTTTCATCCTTCTGTTATAGATCTCTTCTGGTCTTGCAGTAATCATGATAAAGATGTCTGGCATCAGTATTTCTAAGACATTGTGTGGAAGCCCAGGGTAAAAACCCGCTTTTGTGGAAATGAATGCATGAGTATCTACAATTATAACGTCATCAGTTATAGAAGCAATTTTTCTTGCAGTCAGGGATTGCAATTCTTTTTGCTCAGGAACAGAAAGTTTACGTAATTCGTCTCTGTTTTTGACTCCTTTCTTTTTTGCTTCTTCAAACATCACAGTACCAAAAATAGAAACACTAGCACTGACCTTTTTTGCTTTTAGTATTTCGAGAACCTTTGATACTATGGTAGTCTTTCCGACACCAGGTATTCCAACAATAATTATTTTCTTACTTTCTGCCAAGCAATGCACCAAGCCTTGGCATTACTGTTTCTATTTGTTCCTTAACAAGCAGGTTGTAATAGTTGATCAGAATATCTACAGTAAGCAAAATTCCTGTCCCTCCTCCAAAAACTCCTAAAATGTCAGATGTACCTGCAATTGCGCCAAGAATCATAGAACCAATAATAGTAACAGATGGGATATATTTTTGGAGTATATTTTCTACTGGTTGATTCGAACGTCTAAAACCTGGTACTTGAACATCAGCGTCTAGAAGGTTCTGTGCAGCTGTCTTTGCTGATAATCCTCCAAGTTCTATCCATAACCTTCCAAACAAAACCACAATTCCTATCATAAATAGAACGTATAGTACTGCACGTAGGGGATCCAATGCTACTACATCAAGTCCACGCGGTGCTGTAATGTAGTACAACAATCCTCCTGTTGGCGTAGATGGACTGGAAGGATCAAACATTCCAATGAAATTCATGAGCGGGTTGTTGTTATGTGAATTATAATTTGCCCAAAGCATTTGACCTACAAACACTGCATTTGCTGTTAATGCAGATGCTAAGATCACAGGAATGTTAGACACGTACATTAGTTTGATTGGATAAACTGCAGAGAAACCTCTATACTTTGTTGATACAATCGGGATTTCTATTTTTATTCCCTGTGTGTAAACTAAAATTAATAGAACTCCTGCAGTTAGGAACATTGCAAAAATACTAGGCAGTTGATTAGCTCTGAAAAAAACATCTAACAAGTTACCGCCATGCAATAGAGAGGATGCAAGATTTAGTGTTACACCAGTTAGACCTCCATCTCCAGCAGGTACGGGACTAAACATACTCCACATTATTTGTTGTGATACTCCCGCTGCAATGAAGAGACTGATTCCGCTTCCAAGTCCCCATCCTTTTTGAATCAGTTCGTCTAAAAACATGATAATAACTGAAGCAGCAATTAGCTGACCTATCAAAATATAACCTGCTTCTGGCGATGGAAGTCTCGGACCATAAACAGATAGTCCATACAGTGACGCCTCGGCAGTAATTACAATGTATGTTACTAGTTTGGTAGCAGTTTGAAACAGACTTCGATCTTCAGGTTTCTTAAAATCGAGATGAAATATTTCAGAGCCTTTCAGAAGCTGCATTAATAATCCTGCAGTAACTATTGGACCTATACCAAGTTCAACA
This sequence comes from Nitrosopumilaceae archaeon, assembly GCA_041477675.1. GTDB lineage: Archaea > Thermoproteota > Nitrososphaeria > Nitrososphaerales > Nitrosopumilaceae > UBA8516. The sequence continues at coordinate 5,612 of JBGOUS010000014.1, read as the reverse complement.
AGGGTGCCTTGCTGAGATGCAAAGATTACTCTTGCAAAGGCAAGAAAGTCAAATGCAGGAGTTGTTGCGCCATACAAGGGCGTTTGCGACATAACCATATAGATTAAAAGCGCCAAGCCACACCATGCGAGTCTAACTTGTAGCGAGAGTTTCTTTTTTGGTTTTGGTACTTGTGGGATGTAGTTTTCAGCCTTTGTAATAATTTTTCTCAGTATATTGGTAGGTGTTCCTTCTACACTCATGCTTCTGCAAGCACCTCGCCCCCAGCTTGGTTTATTTTTTCTTCTGCAGAAGCAGAGAATCTTCCAACTTTAATAGTGTAAGCATTCTTAGTTTGACCTCCACCTAGAAGTTTGTCATATCCAAGATTTGTGAGATCTATAATCTTTTTTTCTCCTTCTTTCTTTCCAAATTTCGCAAAGAAAGAATCTAGATCCCTTACACTAATCCATTTTCTCACAAGGTTTGGGTGCGGTGGGTGAGTAGAATCATGACCAAAATGATTTGGATCAGTTAGGAGCATCTTGATAAAATGGTGCTTGTGCATGCCAGACTGACCAAGACCACCTTTGTGACCACTTGCTCTATGTTGACCAATTTGTCCCCATCCCATGTTTCTTCCTCCTCTGAGCCTTCGTGTTTTTCTAAGTCTTGTTGCCATTCTACATCATTTTCCTCACTTGTACAAGAAGCTCCTTGTGGTTACCTAAAATTCCTCCCTCACCATACATCTTTTTTGTATTTCTCTTAAAACCATTTTTTGGGGGAGAAAGTGCAAACCATGGTTTTAATGGTTTTAATTTTGATAGAGAAGTTGTTCCTTCTGCTAGAGATTTAGCAAGATCATCAGTATTTTTGAATCCTAATTTTATAATATCTTCTGCAGTGATTTTTTGATAACCACCTTTTCGTGCCTTTTTTTCCAATAATTCCTTTGTAGTAGATACATCTAATTCCTGCCAAGAAACGTAATGCTTAATCTTATCAAGCATGCCTTTAGTGTTATCTTTTGCCGGAACTATTGTAGCTCTGAATTTTTTGTCTAGGTGAAAAAGGTCAAGCGTAGTTCTAGCCCAATGTGGAACGTTTACTGTTCCTCTCATTCTGACTACTAAGAAAGAATTTGTCATTCCAATCAACCTTGGCTAAATGTCTGTCTAAGACAGTTGAGAACAGCTTTTGATGTAGAATTCATCGTATTTGTAGAACCTTTACTTTTTGTCCATACATCTTTTAATCCTGCAAGTTTCAACAGGTTTCTGATATTTCCACCAGCAACTAAGCCAAGACCTCTCGGGCCTGGAATAATTTCAATCGTAACACTTCCTCCTCTCCCACGTACTTTAAACGGAACTGAGTGAGGTTGATCACACCTACATTCCCAACTTCCACAACCAAGTTTCACTGGGCTTACAGCAAGATATGCAGCGTTTGTAGCTTTTTCAATTGCAATTCTCATTTGTTTTGATTTTCCTTGCCCGATCCCAAGCCATCCACCTTCATCCCCTGCTGCAACTAGTGCCTTGAATCTAGTATATTCACCGTTTGTTGTTTGTTTTTGTACAATTCCTACATCAATTACTTCAGTTTTAATTCCTGGCAAAAGTTTTTTGATTATTCCTGCTTCTTGAATTCTGTAACCGTTTTCATAAATTTCGTTCATAGATGTTATTTTTCCAGTACTTACCATAACACCAAGGCTTGTCCTTGGAACCCATACTTCTTCTTGTTCTTTTCTTTCTCTTCTGACTCTTTGTTCCGTATGACTCATTTAGTTTTAACCTCACTATCAATTGCAGATTTGACCTTATCGATATCATTTGTAACTTTAAGATGTTTACCTCCAAGTCTTTCTTGATCGGGAAAAGTTTCATTATCTGCTGGCACTTCAAGACCAGCGTCGATCACACCCTTTAGTGCTGCCGCCATTCTTTGTGTATATTTTCTTGTACCGCTATAAAGAACTGCGTCCTTTGTTCCTTTAACAAGAGCTTTCTTTCCAGCAAGATAACCAGTAAGATATGCCGCTGGTATACTCTTTCTTGAACCCTTCCAGCCTTTATTTAATAATGATCTAGAATGTGCTGATGCCAGAACTTTGTCTCCCTCCATTTCTGGTTTGTGAATTTGTACCAGCGTATTCTCGTTTGAAATCTGTACAGTGATAAAGTCTCTCCTACCCATGAGAAGATGCTTTCTTTTTCTATAGTTAGTCTTCTCTTCTCTTAGTCTACGTAATATTTGCGAATATACCATTTACTATCTCTTTCACAAAAAATTTCGGTAAAGCTCTTATAAACGTTAGACTTGAAGTAGTGAAATCATAAGAGCTTTTTGAGCATGTAGACGATTTTCAGCTTCATCCCAAACAGCTGATTGAGATCCGTCAATTACCGAGCTTGTAACTTCTTGTCCTCGCTTAGCAGGAAGACAATGTAGAAAAATTGCGTCTGGCTTAGCTTTTTTCATCAAAGATGAATTAACTTGAAATTTTGGTAAGAAATCCTTGGCCCTGTCGGTTATCTGATGATGTATTGAAACAAATGTATCAGTTACTACAACATCAGCATCAGTTATAGCTATTATAGGATCGTGCAACAATTGAACTTCGCCCAACTTTTTTGATTCTTTTATAACGTTCTGGTCTGGTTCATATCCTTTTGGTGTTGCAATCGAGATATCTATTCCTGTTTTTACACATCCATAAATCATTGAATTGCAAACGTTATTGCCATCGCCTATCCAGGCAAGTTTTAAACCAGAGAGTTTTTTCTTTTTTTCTTTCATTGTCATAAGATCAGATAATATTTGACATGGGTGAAAAGAATCTGACAGTCCATTTATTACAGGAACGGTTGCGCTTTTTGCGAGTATTTCTACTTCTTCATGCGAATATACTCGTGCCATTATGATATTTACATAACGAGAGAGAGTTTTTGCTGTATCTCCTATTGTTTCTCCTCGAGCAAGTTGTAAATCCTCGGAAGATAAATTCAGAGCATGCCCGCCTAATTGATACATTCCAGTTTCAAAACTTACACGTGTACGTGTTGATGATTTCTGAAATATCATAGCAAGTGTTTTGTTCTTTAGTATAGGTTTGTAAATCCCAACTTTAAGATCTTTTTTTAATTTTATTGCAGTATTTAGTAATTCTTCAATTTCCTTTTTGTCAAGCTCATTCAGAGTAAGTAGATCTTTTGTTTTTAGCTTCATTTCTTACCCCACCCAAATAAAGAATGCTTCTTTTTAGGTTTAGCATCTTCCTGCTTCGTTTGTTGTTCTTCTAATAATTCCATTGTTGGTCTACCCTGAGAAATCCATTTTCTGATTTTTGTAGCCAATTCCATTGCTTCTTTATCATTTTCTGGTGGTGGAATGTCAAACAATTCAGAATATTTCTCAATATCTTTTGTAGAGAGACTCTCAAATGGATCTTTTTGATCAACTCTTTGTAGATCTTGTTTTGAGGTTACTTTAGATTCCTCTTTTGTTTCTACTTTGATTTCTGGTGTAGACAAAACTACTTTTGGTTCTTGTTTTACTTCTTGTTCTATCTTTTCTATGTTCGAAATAATGTCTCGTTCTTGTGATTTTGCTTGTGTTTCTGCCTTGACTGTTTGTGGTTGCATAGTTTCTTCTAGCCCAAATATTGATTCTAAAAATGCTTCTTTATCAAAGGGCTTCAAATCTTTGTATTCTTGTCCTACCCCCAAATACAGAATAGGTGCAGATGTTATCTTTACTATAGAAATCGCAGCACCGCCACGTGCATCTGCATCGCTTTTAGTCAGAATAGCCCCCTCAAATTTGGTGTATTGATGAAATTCCCGTGCTTGATTTACAGTATCATTACCTGCTAGGGAATCGCCAACAAAGATTCTCAGATCCGGATTTACAACTTTGTTGATCTTCGATATCTGATCCATTAGATTTTTACTTGTTTGCATTCTTCCTGCAGTATCAATTAGTATGCAATCAATCTTGTGAGATTTTGCATAAAGTGTAGCATCACGTGCAACAGCAGCTGGATCTGAACCATAGTTTTGTGCAATAATTTTAAGATTCAATCTCTTAGCATGTTCACTTAGTTGTTCAATGGCACCTGCCCTGTATGTATCAGCTGCGGCAATAACAACAGAGAGTTTGTTTTGTTGTAAAAGATAAGCTACTTTTGCCAAAGTTGTAGTTTTACCAGTACCATTTATGCCTAAAAACAGTACAATGTATGATTCACCTGTATCTTTTTTCTTTTTAATATTTGATAAAATATCAATTTTCCCTGCAGTATTAAACAGATTTGAAATATTTTCTCGTAAACTTTGTTTCACTATACTTTCTATTTTTTCTTTTTCAACAGTTGTTCCAATTAGTTTCCTTTTAAGATCAAATTTTATAGAGTCAATTACTTCTGTAGCAACATCAGATTCCATTAGTGCAACTTCAAGCTCAAAGAGAACTTCATCAACGTCTTTTTCTTTTAGTTCTTTTTGTCCAAAACTCTTTGTTGCAGAGGAAAATGCATTCCTTAGTTTATCAAACATAATGTATGCCTTTATTGCTTTGGAGTACGGTGTTCTTGAATCAAGCGATTCATTTCTTGTTGCCCTTGTTCTAGTCGTAATGCCATTTCTTGTCGTTGAGATGAAATCTGTTGTAGCGCAACCTCCAATTCCTTAATTCTTTGTTCTACATAATTAATTGCAACAACTTTATCTTGTTCTATTGCAGCCCCTGCTCCAATATTTACAATTATTTTTTCTTTGGGTTGAATGGTAGCTTTAACATATGTTCCCATTCCAACAGGCACCAGAGTTTCATGTGGTCCATCTTCATTTAAGGCAACCATTGATTCAATTGCACCTGATGCTTCCTGTAAAAGTTTGATGACAGCCTCTTCTTTTTGAATCAAGTCAGCCATGTAAGCTTCAAGAGCTTGCATTTGTTGTAGTAGGGCTTGAGCTTGTTCTTCACTCATTTGCAAAAAATTCTCCTGCCCGCCTATAAATGCATTCTGAGAATTTCTATCTGTTAAGTTTAGGGGTTTGGATCAGGTTTATCAGAAAGCTAAACATCACGGAGCTAAGAAATGGATCTAAAAAAGAAAGGAAAGAAAATAATTATCACAATATTTGCAGTATCAATCGGTTCAATTCTTGTATACTTTATAGCGAAGGCGACTAATGTGAGCACAGAAAATCTTGGAATAGTGTTGATCTCCTCTATAACGGGAGTAGTTTTAACTACGCTTGGCATATTGTGGGGTAAGGACATACTTCATAAAATTACTTCACATAATGTTGCCACAGACAACTCGGATTCACTCATAGATAATCAAGAACAAATAGCAGGAAAATCAAAAGCTAACTCATTAACATCCGAAGATGTTTTGGATGAAATATTAAAAGAAACAAGACGATTTGTATATGATTGGAATAGACGACTTCCATGGAATACTGGGTATCGTCGTCTTATCGAAACAAGTCAGATAGGCACATATCTAGTTAGAATAAGCGAGCAGGCGCAAAGAATGCAGAGACAAACTAAACGGTTAAAGGATATGAAATTAATCGGTACGAAACCAATAATCGATAATTTTTCAAATCTTGCAG
>JBGOUS010000123.1:0-4040 GCA_041477675.1 Nitrosopumilaceae archaeon | reverse complement strand
TCATCTAATCCTTCCAATGTTCGTATAACTTTGGTTTTTTTTATTATTTTTAGGTTTTCTAGATTTTTTATTTTTCGATAAGTTGTAGATGTTGGAATTTCAAGCTTTGTTGAAATTTGTTGTGCAGACAACTCATTGTTTGTTAAAAGTATTATTATGTCTCTGCTATACCTATCAGCAAGTACTGATATAATGTCGTCATCGTTTTCCATTTCAGCTTTTTTTGACTGCAAGTATAAGGACGATAAATCCAGCGATTTCAAATGCTTCTTCAATGACATCTTGTACCTCTTGATCATTTACGAATGAAAAGGCGTCTCCTATCACGGTTTCACCTAAAACAAGAAGGGTAAAACCAATTACTAGAAGAACCATCGGTGGATATTTTGTCTTCTTGTATGCTTTTATTGCATAAAACACCAAGATAAAACCAACAATTAGGTGAACTGCAAGAATTAGCAGGCTAGTAATTTCCAAGTTATATTGACACCAATTTTTGTTAATATAAAGGATTTAGATAATTATCATGTATCATAACTGTAAAAATTGGTTTTTAGAATCACTAAACAGATTTCATTCACATTCTTTTTCAAGTTCATGCCTAAAAATCCAAATAAGTTTAATTCAACTTTACAATGAAAAAATGACATCATGACAAAGACATATGCTGTAATAGGTGATCCCATTGATCACTCACTTTCTCCTGCAATACATAACGCAGCCTTTGCATTCCTAGGAATGGATTGCACCTACATAGCATATCGGATTCCAAAAGGTGAACTTGCTGACGGAATTGAAGCGTTAAAGCTTATCAACATAGCAGGATTCAATGTGACAATACCGCACAAAATTGAGATGATGAGGTTTCTTGATGAAATAGACAATGACTGCAAAACAATTGGAGCTACAAACACTGTTGATAACGAAAATGGAAAGTTTAAAGGATACAACACTGACATGGATGGATTCCTAGAGCCAATAAAACAGCGGAATATAATCTGTAAGGATTCTAATGTCCTGCTAATTGGTGCAGGTGGGGCTGCAAGAGCTATTGTAGCTGCATTTGCAAAAGAAAAGGCTCACAAAATTACAATTGCAAATAGAACCAAAGAAAGAGGAGAAGAGATTGTTAAATTTGCAAACAAGTTGGGACTGGAATCAGAATATACTGATTTGACAAACGCAGGAAACACTGCAGGAAATTACAAGTTTATAGTAAATGCAACTTTGGTTGGGATGAAAAATGGTTCAAACCCAATATCGACAAGAGGCATCAACAAGGACTGTACAGTATATGATATTGTATACATGCCAGTTGATACAGAATTACTTGAGCAGTCAAAAAAACAAGGTGCGACTATCATATATGGTTGGGAAATGCTTCTTGCTCAGGCAATGCGTTCCTTTGAAATCTGGACAAAAAGAAAAGCGCCTTATGAAGCAATGAAGCTTACACTTTTGGGGAGATTTTGAAGTGACTACAGCAAGAGCGGTCATGCATGGTGCCGTATCAATTGTAAATGCAATTGCCACAGGAAAAGGAGCAACACTTGGAATTTCATTAAACGTAGAATCAACTATAGAATCAACTCAGGGGAGTGGAATTATCTTTGAAAATAAAGAATCCAGCCTCAGCTCTCGTCTGATAAGAAGCGTTATTGAAAAAGCTGTACCAAAAAATGAGCTTGAAAAATCCAAATTACGAATTTCACTTAAATCAGAAATCCCGTCAGGATATGGCCTTAAGAGTTCAAGTGCAATATCTTCTGTTATATCTTTAGCGTGTGCCAAACTTTTCACGCCACAGATTGATGATTTGGAAGTGCTAAGACATGGTGTAGAAGCTTCACTAGAATCCAAGGTATCCATCACTGGTGCGTTTGATGATGCCTGCGCGTGTTATTTTGGCGGCTTTGTAGTGACAGACAACTATTCCATGAAACTTGTAAAGTCTGAAAAAGCCCCAGAGGACATATCAGCTGTAATATTCATACCAAGATCAAGGAAAAGAGGCAATGTGAAAAATTTAAAGATTCTAAGTGGAGTCTTTGAGCAAGCATGGTCACTTGCCATCAATTCAGATTATTGGAATGCAATGTTGCTAAACGGTCTTGCCACTTCAGCCATACTAAACTCTGATCCCAGAATTCTTACAGATCTTATTGAGGCAGGTGCTCTTGCAGCATCAGTTTCAGGCAATGGACCCTCGATTGCAGCGGTTACGAAAAAAGAAAACATATTCGGTGTGAAAAAGGTATTTTCGTCTCATGATGGAGAGATACTAGTCTCTGAAATAAACAACAAAAAGGCAGAAGTGTATGAAGTGTAAGATAGAAAAGGCAAGGCTTTCTGGAAAGATATCCTGTCCGCCAAACAAAAGCTACACACATAGAGCCATATTTTTATCAACACTTGCAAAAGGTCATAGTAGGATAAGCAATGTTTTGCTTTCAAGAGATACCATAGCAACGTTAAGTGCATGCAAGAGTTTTGGTGCAAAAATCAAGACAGATGGTTCGAACTTGTCGGTAGAAAGTGCAGGTGAAATAAATTTGCAAACCTCACATATTGATGCTTCAAACTCTGGAACAACAATTAGGATTGCAGCAGCTATATCATCACTATCTGAGAATAAAATTACACTTGATGGTGATGCCAGTCTTAGAAAAAGACCAATGCAACCTTTACTTGATGCACTACAATCCCTTGGAGCAAGATGTACTTCAACTGATGGCAAACCGCCAATAACAGTACAGGGAAAAATTCGTGGAGGCCTAGTAACAATTTCAGGTTCCATATCAAGTCAGTTTATTTCAGCCTTGATGATTGCTGCTCCAAAGACAGAAAATGGGATCACATTAAACATAGAAGGCGAGCTTGTCTCAAAACCATATCTTGATGCAACCATAGCTGCAATGAAAAAATTTGGGGTTTTGGTGGAGACTGTATCGCAATTTAAGAAATACAAGATTCCAAGAAAAGACTATACCGCAACTAATTTTGTAATTCCTTCTGATTTTTCAAGTATGGCATTACTTTTATCTGCAGCAGTACTGCTGGGGGATGATTTTGTAATAGATTCATCTCTTGGAGACTTGCCTCAAGGTGACATGGAGATCATTTCACATCTTGAAAAGTTGGGTGTTAGTGTAAGCATAAAAAATGGTTACATTTCAGTATCCAGTCCACAATTATTGGAAGGGGGCAGATTTGATCTATCAAACACTCCTGATTTATTGCCTGCAATGGCTATACTTGCCCTCAAAACTAGAAAACCAATTGATATTTACAATGTAAAACATGCAAGATTCAAAGAAACAGACAGAATTGCCATCTTGGCAAGCCAACTTGCAAAGCTTGGAGTCCTAGTGCAAGAAAAAGAAGACGGTTTGATACTTCAAGCCCCACAAAATCCCAAAGGAGCTGAACTGGATTCTTCAGATGATCACAGATTGTTTATGGCATTTTGCATTGCTGGTATGTTTGTTGGCAACTGTACAGTAACTGACCCCGAGTCCGTTGATGTTTCTTATCCAACTTTTATAGATGATATGAACAAAGTTGGTGCAAAAATTCTTTCATTTTAACATAGAAGGATTATAAGCATCCAAAAGAAAATTTCATCATATGACAGGAAGTTCAATCGGGGAAAGATTTGTTTTCACTAGTTTTGGTGAAAGCCATGGAAGATGCATAGGAGCTGTAGTGGATGGATGTCCTGCAGGCTTGGGGATTGAAGAGAAAGACATACAAAAAATGCTTGATCTTCGAAAGCCTGGTCAATCATTGGTATCAACCCAAAGAAAAGAAGGAGATGTTGTGGAGATTTTATCTGGGGTTTTTCGAGGATATACAACTGGAGCCCCAATTGCAATGGTAATTTGGAATCAGGATCAAAAATCTCGTGATTACGAGCAGTTTAGTACAAAGCCAAGACCTGGTCACTCTGATTATCCGGCATGGGTAAAGTACAAAGGACTAAACGACTATCGTGGTGGTGGAAGATTTTCTGGCAGACTAACTGCCACATTTGTAATGGC
>JBGOUS010000186.1:0-2827 GCA_041477675.1 Nitrosopumilaceae archaeon | reverse complement strand
TCATTTTCATTTTCATCAACAGAAGCTTATGCCTGCGAACCTTTTGTCACAACTCGTGATGGTCTAGGATTTGTACGGGAAGGAAAAACAAGAAACATCTTTTCCCTTGTTTCAAGAAAGAGGATAAAGGATCCAGAGTGTGACAAACTTGTGGATTACATTTGGGAAAAATTTAACATGCTTCCTTTTGCATTACGATGGCTGTTGCCTCAATGGGATGAAAAAACAGCCAGAAACCTTCTTGAAAAGCTGACAAAACACAAAGTTGTTCGATCATACCCTGTACTGGTAGAAGCAAACGGACAAAGAGTTGCACAGGCAGAACATACTTTCATACCCAAGGAAAATGGAGTAACAGTAACTACTCTTTAGAAACTTCGCCAAAGATTTTAACAACTGATAACTGACCTTTGCACGAAGAACACTGGTCAGTTTTTTTGAAGATGTAATCTCCTTCCTTAAATTTTCTTTTCGATATTGCTTTACAAGAGCCACATTCTTCGATAGAATATGGAGTAACAATTTCTTCTTTTTTTGAAAATATCATTGTGAAACTCCCAGTGTATTTCCAATACCAATGACAAGTACAGACTGACCGCTCTGTGTATTTTCTGTTATGATTTCATGAACTTGGGATGCGACTTTTTCTGCAGCATCTGCAATTTCTTTTTTCATAATGGTTATGGCGTCTTTTATTGACTGTTTTACTACGATAGCATAGATTGGAATTTTATGTTGTGTCGCAATTTCTTCCATTTGGAATCTGTCTGTTCCTATTCCTCCAATTGCTGCACCAAAACCTTGTGCTATCGAACCAGATTCTTCTCCTTCTAATTTTAGGGCAGCATCAACCATAATTATAATGTCGGGTTTACTTTCAGAGAGAATTCTTTCTAGTGCATCCCCTGGTCTCCCAACAGTGGCTGAAGGTCCTTCTGCTTTCATCAAATACATCTTTCGTCCTTCATATTCAGATTCGCTCCATACGGTTTCAAATGCGGCAGTCTTTTTTTCAGTAGCAAGCATCATCTTTCCCACTATCATGGGTCCTATTCCATCACCGATAGGCTGACCCTGTTTGAAGGCTGAGACGGCAGTCTTTAGAGCCTCTGCTTCTTCCATAATAAAGGGCATCATCATCTGTAAAGGCAAAATCAATGGAAAGTTATTTTGCTTTTTTGCAGTAAGGAAAAGATGCCTAACTATTTTGTAGAGAAGATGTAATGTGGTTGCGGCTTCCATGATGTTTTCAATTTTACTTGCTTCAAGGCCGCTGATGTCTGGAGAAAACGCCTTGACTTGTAATCTCGTGTAGTCTTCACGTGAACGCATGACGTGTCTTACTTTTTGAACAATTCCATTTGGGTCCATATCTACTGGCATTATTGTAAAATGTTCAAAAAATCGATCTATTTTTGGAGAAGGATCAATTGATGGTTTTAGGGTTGTTTTTATGTATTCAACAAGCTCTTTTTTTGTTTCTTCCTTGTACGTCTTTAGTTTTTCAAGCGATTTGGAAATTTCTGCAGATGTTATTTGTAGTTGAATTCTTTGTCCATAGAACATGAAAATTATTATTGGCACAATCCAAACAAGCCACATCAATGGGTTTGACTGATCAGTAGCATCAAAGAGTTTATCTATATTTATTCCTAAAAAGTCCAATAATTCTAAAGCTTGACTTTACCAAATTAAATCTTTGTCAACAAACGAGTCTCCGTACGTTGTGGTCATTTTAAACTTTAATCTAAGATGATTCAATGACTCTTATGAATTCAAAAAAGATCACAGATATTACCAGACATGTAAGTTGCCAAGTCTTTTCAGATAAACATGTTTTGAATCTTTATTCTGTTGATGCTAGCTCATATATCATAAAACCGTTAGCTGTTGTAATTCCTGAGAATGAGCAAGACATAATTTCAGTCGTAAAGTACGCATCAAGAAACAACATTTCTATCACAGCGAGAGGTGCAGGCACTGGCCTTGTTGGGAGTGCATTGGGAAAAGGCATAATTCTTGATCTGAAAAATTTTGATAAAATTAGAACAGGTAAAAATCATGCTGAAGTAGGAGCTGGTGTCCTTAAAGGAAATCTTGATAGCGAACTTGAAAAAAAAGGCAGGTTTTTTGCTCCAAATCCATCAATTGGTCCTTACTGTACGATTGGCGGAATGGTTGCTACAAACGCAAGTGGTAGTCGCTCTCTAAAATATGGGAGCACTATTGACAACTTAGTTGGCGTCAGAATAATAACAGCAAATGGCCATATTGTTGAACTTCCATCAAAGTCAAAGTTTAGCAGAACGGTATTTAGAATGATTAAAAACAATTTACAAAAAAAATATCCCCAAGTTTCAAAAAATTCTTGTGGTTATAGATTGGATGCAACTAAAACAATATTAGACCTTCACAAGATTATTGCCGCTTCGGAAGGAACATTGGGGATAATCACTTCTGTCAAGCTAAAAACATTACCCATTCCGGCCAACCGTATGCTGATAGTCTTGTCTTATGATACCATAAGGCAAGCTGCATTAGATACTCCAAAAATAGTCAAGCTAAAACCATCAGCTTTAGAATTAGTGGATAATAACATAACAAAGCATTTCAGAACCAGGTTAACAAATAGTCCAAATTGTTTATTATTTGTTGAATTTGATGATAACCTCGATAAATGTAAAAAAAATCTCCTTGAAATTATTTCAAAAGGACAAATTGTAAAAATATTAACTAGTGATTCTGAAATAAAAAAGTGGTGGGATTTTAGAAATTCCGCATTATCGTACAGTCTTAGAAGTATTACTGTAAAAGAAAGCATCCCTAC
>JBGOUS010000085.1:0-5000 GCA_041477675.1 Nitrosopumilaceae archaeon | reverse complement strand
CAATATTATCAAAAATACAATGGTTACTTTTGGTGAACCCTGAGTGAGTACTGCAGGAATTGGAGAGAAATTTGGACTTTCTGCAAATGCACTTGAGATACTTAGTGTAGCAGTAACTGTTACTGCTAATAGTAAGTATAGAACTAAAGATGCGCTAGTTTTTTTATTCATTATACCTTCAGGAAGATGTTAGTTAACTTAAAAGACTTGAGAAACTCTGCATCCAGCTTGGAAACAAGATAGAGATGTTCTAGTGTTTGTAATCTAGATTAGAAGCTCCATTTTTCCTCATGATAAAATAAAAGCAATTTTTCTCATTTAGATAATTGTAAATATTACTTTGTTGATATTTACTTCTTGAACAAAAAAGTAACCATTGTATTTTTGATAATATTGACTCCAATTGCTTTGTACTTTTGGCCTGCATTTTTAGGCGGTGACACTGAATTTTTAATCGTACAAGGCCAGAGTATGTTTCCAACAATTTTACCTGGCTCACTAGTAATAACAAAAAAAGCTCCAGAGTATCATATTGATGATATAGTTAGCTACAAGGAAACTGAAGAAGGAGCTAGTAAAATCATAGTACACAGAATAATTGGTGAATCAGATAGGGGTTTTATCATACAAGGAGATAACAACGCAGTAACAGATTCTGGAACTCCAACCAGTAAAGAAATCAGGGGAGAAGTTATTTTTTCAACGCCTTATTTTGGAGACGCACTCCAATTATTTAGAAATCCAGTAGTACTATTGGGCGGTATTATTGTAATGGGGCTTATCCAATATGAGCAAAAAAGAAGAAAAACAATGAAGGAAAAAATAAGACGTATCAGATTGGGATTGCCACCTACCCTGGAAAGACAAAACAAACCACAAAAACCCCAAAAGCCAAACTACACCCCGTTTTTAGGAGCAATTGTAATCAATGTTTTAGCATATGTTTTGCTTCAAGTCTCACTTGGCTATAATCTGAAACCTAAAGGCGACATGGTAACTGGCTTTTTATATAATATTTTAGAGCCATCATTTGCAAGTACCATTACATTTGGCATGTACCTCGTATTTATTTTCGGGCTCTACTTTGTTGCAAAATCAAAGGACAAAAAGTCACAAAAATCTCTAATCTCATCTCGAAGGCACAAGTCTTTGGAATTAATAATGGGAAAGAACTTTAGTCCAGTCCTGTCTGTTTGTCAGTTTGTATGTGTCATTTTTATCATAATGTCACTACTCCATATTGCAGCAATTGGCACCGATATAATCCAGGCTGTCACATGTGATCCTACTACAGAATTATGCCCCACATAGAACTTGTAGTCTAGATTACAAACACTAGAACATCTCTATCTTGTTTCCAAGCTGGATGCATTGTTTCTCAAGTCTTTTAATACAGTAAATCGTTTGTCAGTTAAATGCAACCAATAATTTGGCTTTCAATAATTGCTATAGTAGCAGCAACTGGCTTGGGCATGGGCTTCTTAGCTCCCACTTTTAGTCTAGTGGTACAGCAAGTCGGTGCTCAGCATACTAACTTGGTAACACCAATCAAAACTGCACACGTTGACTTTGTCATACAGAACATTCCTGGTGTAGGCATAAACGGAAACACAGTATTCAAGAACAGAATTACTCAATGCAGCTTTTCAACACCAACACAACTTAACCCAGGAAGCACAATCATATGCAAACTCAGTGATAAAGATCACGACATCGTAGCAGAAGGAAGAATCGGTCCAACTGCCCACACACTTGGTTCAAACCAAATAACATACATCCCAATCACTGTGACGGCAAATGACTTAGCTAATGAGATCCAAAAAGTAGAAGATGTAAAAATCATCGTCATGGGTCCAGCTCCACACGCTCCTTAGGGACATCAAAATAACGAAAACCCCAATTATTTTTATTAATTATTTTTGTTTTATGTATTGTTTGGATACAGTAAATTTCATACGTCTTTGTTAGATGTTTTTAATTATTACTGGAGTAGATAATCTAGACTACAAACACTAGAACATCTCTATCTTGTTTCCAAGCTGGATGCAGAGTTTCTCAAGTCTTTTAATACAGTAAATTGTTTGTCAGATTAATGCAACCAGTAATTATGTTTGCTCTAATAGGAGTAGCAGGTATCGCAATGACCGCAGGCTTCTTAGCTCCCACTTTTAGTCTAGTGGTACAGCAAGTCGGTGCTCAGCATACTAACTTGGTAACACCTATCAAAACAGCATATGTAGACTTCCAACTAGGAGTTGTAACAACTCAGATCAACGGTAAAACTTCACTTCTCAACGTAGTTGACAAGTGTAGCTTTTCAACACCAACACAACTTAACCCAGGAAGCACAATCATATGCAAACTCAGTGATGCAGCTCACGACATCGTAGCAGAAGGAAGAATTGGTCCAACTGCCCATACACTTGCTTCAAACGCAGTAACATACATCCCAATCACCGAGAAGGCAAATCCATATGCTAATGAAATCCAAAAAGTCGAAGATGTAAAAATCATCGTCTTGGGTCCAGCTCCACACGTATAGAGAAACTAGATAAAACACACAAAAAATCTATCTCTTTTTTATTTTTTTTAATTAAAATAAATTGTAAAGTATTATGATATCATATGAATATTAATCCGGTTTTTAGCATGTTATTGGGAGATACCAATATAGAGGAATTATCAAACACCACATCATTGATAAAACAACTATCCTCGTTTACTGAAGGCAAAACAATATTTTTAACATCAACTATACTTGCTTTGTTAATTTTATCATTATCTCAAAGTGCCTTTGCAGCTGAGAGTAATTCAACAGAAATTAATTCTCTGATAGATGAGGCTGATAATTTGTTTAAGCAGGGAAAATACGATGAGGCAATTTCATCATTTGATAAAATTCTTGAAATCGAACCAGGAAATGTTGCTGCCTTTGCCTCAAAAGGCGATACATTGGCATTACTTGGAAAATCAGATCAAGCTGCAATAATGTATGGTAAAGTAATCGAAATTGAGCGTGATTATGCTGATTCTTCTGGCAAGTTATATCTTGACAAGTTACTTGAGCTTGACCCACAAAATATTGCTGCCTTGTTAAAAAAAGGTGAATCACAGGCAATCTACTATGATAGGTTAAATGATACCATGTCATATTTTAATAAAGTTCTTGCAATAGAGCCAGATAACGTTAATGCATCATTTGATATGGGTGAGGCATTTTTCCAGCTAGATAAATTCCAAGAGGCAATTTCTTGGTACGACAAAGCAATAGAAAAAGATCCAAATCATCCTGGATCTCTAAGTGGTAAAGGATATGCTTTGGCAAAACTTGATAATTTTACAGAGTCTGATTTCTATTTTGACAAGGCCCTAGAAGTTGCTCCAAACAATGTTGATGTATTGTACAAAAAGGGTAGCTCCTCAATTGTTGAGCAAAGATATGACGATGCCCTCTCATACTTTTATCGTGCCCTAAAGATAGATCCTAATCATAGTTTTTCCCAGATCAAGATCAAACTTGTTGCAACAAATTTTCAGTACAAACCCCTTGATGGTTATGCTCAAGCGATACTCCATGATTCAAACGGAAATCTTATCGCAAACATCAAGGTACGAAATTTGGATTATCTTGATCACAAAATTGTGCAGGACATGATAGACCAATGGCCTGTCATTAAAACAATAAATCGAGATGGAAAGGAATACGAGGTTCACCAGATTACAGAGACATTTTCTGCACCAGGTAGATATCTTTGGGGAGGATCCTCACATTTTGGGATCTATTATCCAAATGTTGACGTTCTTTCACTAATTCAGGTAAGCTACTGGCAGTATCAGGTCACACAAGGCGACACTGTAACCCTAATCCACACCGTCTTTCGTCCCGTCTGAGGACTTTGAAAGAAGCGTGGCTACTCCAATTGCAAAAAAGACCATCAAAGGCACATACCGATAAGGGTGGAGGTTATAACTAGTAAGGGCAGTCAAAAGGGACATTGAAAAAATTGCCCCTGCAATTAGGCCAAGTACCGAATCTGCATGTCGTATGCCTTTTCTTGCCGTAAGAAATAACGCAACAACAAGTGGCAAAATAAACATCAAAAATATTGATTCAAACCTTAGCTGGTACGACCACGTGGCAAAGCTGTTCCAAAAATCGATTTTATCAAATCCTAGCTGGCCCTGTGATATGCCACCTCCTACATCTATTCCTAGGACATACAATCCTGCAAGGCCTAAAATAATAACTGCTCCATAAGCTGCCAAAATGTACAGTTTTTTTCTTTTTGGATTATTCGAACAATAGGTGTAAAATAATGTCATTGGCAGGTACGGGGCAGTAAGGGGCTTGCAAAATAATGATGCAACATAGGCAATCGGGGAAAGAAACCACTTTTTTTCAATTAGATACAGGGAAAGAAGATAAAATAAGACCCACGAGTTTTCATACGTTGCTAGGGTATCAAATGACTGAAACGTATCGCTCTGAAGAAGAATTGTAAATGCAACTAGTCCTGCAAATCTTTTTTTGGTTATCTGAACTGTAAAAAAATATGTTACTAGTAACAGGGTGATGCTTACGACAAATGGCACGACCCTGTAATTTTGAAAAAGAAACTGTGATGACTTTAGCAGAAAATTTTTAACATGAAGATTGGAAAGCGGATCTGCTCCGGCTACCTTTCCAAAAGGCCATGCATCAACTACCTCTTTTACACGCCCAAAGTCTCCATAGGTTTTACTCTCATCTACTGGCAATTCTTGAAGCGTAAATCCAATATAGCCACAGACAAGGCCTACCAGAATTATAAGCGCAACATTGCGGGAGACTTCGAATTTTTTTATGAAACTGATTCCGCTTTGAACTTTAGCTGGCAACCTTTTTGTAAAGTAAAGTATTCCAAAGATTAGAATTGCAACATTTGCTGCAATAACAGGACCTGCCCAGGCACCAAGCTCAAAAGGATTATAGTTTATTTCAAAATCCTCAAGCAGTGAAT
>JBGOUS010000017.1:0-10137 GCA_041477675.1 Nitrosopumilaceae archaeon | reverse complement strand
ATTATTCTATATGCATCAGATCTTGAATCTATAAGATATCCTGTTTTTGCGGAGATTATAGTAGAGAACAACATAGAAAGTGTAGAATTTATCTTAGTTCCAAAACAAGAATGAATTACTACTGTGTTTCTAACCTTCAATGATTCTACTACGATGGTTTTTTCATTTGGAATGGGGTCTAGTTTTAGGTTTTTGATTAGTTGATTTGAAACTAGAAGAGAGCTTGCCTGTACTTTTGTTCTAAAAATACCAACCTTACTTGCAGTTGTATAATCTACAGGAATGTTTTCACCCTCCCAATATGGTACGTTTATTCCGGCTGATTGAACTGGTTCAACATTAATTTTTAGTGAACTCTCGTCTATGTTCAGTATTCTCCATTGCATTCCTCTCAAAACAAAAACATTACCAGGATCACCATAATCACCTACAAACCTTTGATCCAAACTTCCAATGATTTTTTTACTCGCGGTATCAAAGACTTTAAATTTTAAAATATCGGGGATTGTCGATAGGTTTTCAAAAAAATATCTAAATGCTCTACCTTTTTTCCAAAAGATCATTTCCTCCTTGTCAAAAAACAGAATTGAATTGTTATGTAATATTTCAAGGACGCTAAAAAGATCCTCTATTGTTATAGTTCTGAAAGAATATGCTTGTTTTATTACTTGAAACGCAAGATCTACTGGAACATTGCCAAGTTGCATTGATAATCCAACTAAATGATGTGCAAGAACGTCTAGTGCCCCTTCATGGATTATCTGATCTTCAATTGATTTCTCTCTAACTCTTTCAAGTATTGCATATGTTTCAAATTCATCGTCTGGATTGTTGGTTATGATTAAACCCTTTGCAGATGAATCTCTATTGTGTTTGCTTCGTCCTATTCTCTGTATTAGTTTTGACACTTGCCTTGGTGAACCATAATGAATCACAAGTTCAACAGAACCGATATCAAGTCCAAGTTCAAGTGAGGAGGTACAGACTATAATTCCCGGCTTTCCTTGTCTTAGTGTCTCTTCTGTTTCTTCTCTAACTTCTTGTGAAAGAGAACCATGATGTAACTCAACTCTTAATGTAGTCTTTTCATGTAATATTGATGCAAGATATTCTGATTCTCCACGTGTATTTGTAAAAAGCAAAACAGGAGAATTTGGATGATTCTTTGTTACATATTCAATTATGTAATCTACTACATCAGAAATTGTTCCATCTATGTATTTGATTTCTACATCGTATTTTCGTATAGAATTATCTTGAATTATTTTACATTTCCTTTTGGTCCCCACTACAAATTTAGCAGATTCATCAACGTTACCTACTGTTGCAGATAGACCTACTCGAGTCATTTCTTGTTTTGAATTAAATTGTAATCTTTCCAAACTTAATGAAAGTTGTGAACCTCGTTCATTTCCTAATAATTCATGAACTTCATCAATAATTATCCATTCAAGTTCCGAAAGGGCATCAAGTATTTTTTTTTGTGTAAGTAAAATTAGGAGAGTTTCAGGTGTGGTTATGAGAATATCGGGTGGATATTCTGTAATTTTTTTTCGTGCTGACTGTGTAGTGTCACCGTGACGAATCTGAATTGAAAGGTGTTCATTTTCAGCATATTTTATAATTCTTCTAAAGACATCACGATTTAGTGCTCTCAGTGGCGTAATATACAACGCCTTGATTTTTCCAGGTTTTTTAGATTTAGCTAGGCGTGCAAATATAGGAATAACAGCTGTTTCTGTTTTACCTGAACCAGTAGGTGCAATTACTAGTGAATCTATCTTTTGGAAAATTATAGGAATTGCTTTTTTTTGGATGTTTGTGAGGTTTTTAAAACCAAGGAAGTGAAACTTGGCCTCAAGTTCAGATTCAGGAAGTAGGTTCCGGGTTCTGTCTTGTTCTAGATCGTTCGTATACCATTACCCCAAAAAGGCCAATTCCAAAAAGAATTACAGTGATTATTGGGATGGAGTCAAAAATATCTGCCATGGATTTGTTAAAGTTCACAGTGATAAATAGCTTAAGGTGAATCTACTAGGCCTGTCGGTGTAATCATGTAATGAATTTCTTTCTTATAACCAAAAGATGGAAAAATTTGTGCAAGGTACTTATGATTGATCTTAGTAAGGTGAATTTTTTGATGAGTATACATGCTTATTGATCTATCAAGATTTTCTATTTCCAAATCATTTGACCTTCTAACTATATTCGTTACAACAATTGGAATTTTTTTCTTTATAGCAATAAATGCAAGGTTATGCATATATTTCATAAAAGCAACATGTTTTTCTAACAAATTAGATTCTTTTGAATATTCAAATGAAAACAGATCTGTAACATTATCGATTACAACAAGACTGAGGTTTTTAATTTCAAATATTTTTTCAAGATAGTTTATCTGTTCTGAAATATTGGTTATTCTACCCACTCTTACTTGATCAAGCAATTTTGGATCCATGTTTTTTGTTTTGATGAGTGTGAGCATTCTTTCTGGTCTGAAACCACCAGTAGTATCTTGATAGAGTACTTCTGCATCATTTCTAAGTGCGTTAACGCATATTTGTAGTGCAAGTTGCGTTTTTCCTGTGGCACTTGCACCAAAAATATCTGTTATAATCCCAGGTAGTATACCCCCGCCAAGAAGATCATCCAATTTTTGTATGCCAGTTTGAATCATCAAGTCTTTAGATTAACAGCAGAAGTTAAAGAATATTAGATCAAAATCACGATCGGGAAGGCTTTTATTCCCGATCTCAGGCAGTGCTTCACAAGTGATTTATGTTTGTCGCAGTCGCCACCAAAAAGACCACTAACTACATTACAAAAAGGCATCAATAAGAAAGTCACGGTAAGACTGAAAAATGAAGTAGAATACAAGGGTAAAATGAATAATGTGGATTCATACATGAATCTGATAATGACTGATGCTGAGGAAGTCAGCAATGGCAAAGTTATTGCAAATTATGGTCGAGTTATAGTAAGAGGAAATAATGTTCTTTTCATTAAACTTGAAAATGAACTATAACTGAATAGGTTTTACAAATGGAGAGAAAATATCTCTTTACATCTGAATCAGTAACAGAAGGACATCCAGACAAAATTTGTGATCAAGTTTCTGATGCAATTTTAGACGAATTTCTAAAACAAGATCCTGACTCAAGAGTGGCTATCGAAACCATGACGACTACTGGAATTGTTGTAGTTGCAGGTGAAGTAACTTCAAAAGCAAAGTTTGACATTCAGGATGTGGTAAGAAGAACAATACGAGAAATTGGTTATGACAATCCTGCATATGGTTTTGATGCAGATTCATGCAGTGTATTGGTAGCTCTTCATTCCCAGAGTCCAGACATATCCCAAGGAGTTTCATCTTCAGAAAACAAAGAACAGGGAGCAGGAGATCAAGGATTGATGTTTGGATATGCTACAAATGAAACAGAAGAGCTTATGCCTATGCCAATCATACTTGCGCACAAACTAACAAAACGACTTGCAGATGCTAGAAAAAACGGAGAGATTCCGTGGGCAAGACCAGATGGAAAATCCCAAGTTACTGTAGAATACGAGGATGGAAAGCCAACAAGACTTGAAGCTGTTGTAATATCTACACAACATTCTCCAGATGTAGACAATGGTCAAATAAAAAAAGAGATTATTGAAAAAGTAATCAAACCTGTCTGTGGAAAATTCTGGCACGATAAAATTAAAGTTCATGTCAATCCAACTGGTAGATTTGTTATTGGAGGCCCCCCAGGAGATGCAGGTCTTACAGGAAGAAAGATTATAGTTGATACTTATGGAGGTATGGGGCGTCATGGTGGTGGCGCTTTCTCTGGAAAAGACCCATCCAAAGTCGATAGATCAGCTTGTTACATGTGCAGATATATTGCAAAGAACATTGTCGCTGCTGGTCTTGCAGACAGATGTGAAGTGCAAGTTGCTTATGCAATTGGTGTAGCCGAGCCTGTGTCACTTATGGTCAGTACATTTGGCACAAGCAAAATTCCAGAAGAACAGATCGAGAGCATAGTAAGAAAACACTTTGATCTGAGACCAGCTGCAATAATATCTCAATTGAAGTTGAAGAGGCCAATTTATAGAAAGACAGCGTCATATGGTCACTTTGGACGAAATGAACCAGAATTTAGCTGGGAACAGACAGACAAAGCAGACATACTACGAAAGGCGGCTGGACTTTAAGACTTCGTGATAAGTTCTAAATTTAATACCTGTAATTTTTTGTAGATTTTTGTAATTTCCCACATAATCTCCCACAAGAATGCTCAGATCATCTATGCTAAAGTTGCTAATTTTGTTGTGTAATGCAATTCTATAAGCATCTTCTAGGTTGATTTTTTCTATTTTGATTTTTTTCCCACGTATAAAATCTCTAATAAAACAACCGTATGTAACAGTTTGAGGACCCACAAGATCAATAATTTTTTTAGAGAATTTTTTGTCTAAAATTGATTGAAGAAATACTTCTCCTGCATCTTCAATAAAGATTGGTTGTAAACGATAGTTTCCAGATCCAGCTATGATAATTTTGCCATTTTTGATTTGTTTACAGAGAATTTGTGATAAAGGATCATCTTTCCCTATAATATAGGATGCACGAAAAATTGTATAATCAAGACCAGAATGAATGATTTCTTGTTCTGCTTTGTATTTTGATATAAAATATCCAAAAGTAGTATTTTTGTTCACTCCAAGACCACTGATATAAATTATTTTTTTAATACCAGCTTTTTTGCACAAATTTACTGCATTTTTTGTAAGGCCTACATTTACTTTTTCATAATCATTATCAACTGTTTGTTTTCCTTGTCCTATGAAATGCAATAATGCGGAACATTTTCTTAGGCTTGGTAGAAGGCGTTTTTCAGAAAGGTCTTGTGAAATTAGCACAGTACCAGATTTTATAGAATGCGTTCTATCTTTTCGTATAATGTTAATTACTTGAATGTTTTTCTTTGCAAATTGACGTCCTACGTTTCTACCTACAAAACCGTTTGCACCAGTAATAGATACTGTTAATGTTTGATTTCTATTCATTATTGCAGTAAGATATGTCCGACAAATTAATTTTAAAGGTATGGTGTGACAAAGTAGGTTGAACTCCTCTGATTGTTATGGGACTTTGGGTATTCAAAGTGGAGCTTCTCAAAAGGATATCAAAGCAGCATATAGAAAACTCTCCCTGAAATACCATCCTGACAGAAATAAGAACGAAAAAGATGGAAAGAAATTGAAACAGATTATCGAGGCTTATCAGTTTCTTAGGCTAGAAGAAAAGAACAGTCATAAAAAATCTGAAGTAGATATAGAATCTACCTATACTACCTTCTGGGGACATTATGATAAAACAGAAAATGCATCACAATTTTACGATAGAGCAAATTTTAGTAGATTTGATTTCGGTGTAAATGTTAATGATGTATATGAACACAACCAAGAAAAACCAACATCACATATGCTTACACACATTCTCCTTTATGGAGGTCTTGGAGTTATGGCGTTATGGATAATTCTTTCTGGAATACTAAAATAAACTGAAAGGTTAATACGTGAAAAAACAATTTTCAGTGTGGAAAACGAATCAGTACCAAAAGGAAAACTTAGGACTGGTTTTACTACAGGCACATGTGCTACTGCAGGATCAATAGCAGCAGTCTTAGCCATTACTAATCAAAAAAAGATAGATTTTGTGAATGTTATTCTCCCTAAAAAAAAGACAATTCAAATAAAAATTATGGATTGCCAATTCACAAAGAATAGTGCCAAATGTTTGGTCATAAAGGATGGAGGAGATGATCCTGATGTAACACATGGTGCGGAGATATGGACTGAAGTATCACTAACAAATAAACCAAATAAAATAGAGATCGATGGAGGCAAAGGAGTAGGGAGAGTTACAAAACCCGGTCTTGGTCTTGACATAGGTTCACCTGCAATCAATCCAACTCCAAAAAAAATGATAATAGAAAACATTTCAAAAGTAGCGCCGGATCTACTTAAAAAAAATGGCCTTAATGTTATGATTTCTGTTCCTAAAGGAAAGGAGCTTGCATCAAAAACTGACAATCCAAGACTTGGAATCTTGGGTGGGATCTCAATTTTAGGTACAAGTGGAATCGTCATTCCGTACTCAACAGCATCATTTGCAGCAGCAATAAGGCAAAGTCTCGATGTTACAGTAGCTATGGGAAACGATACTGTGGTATTAACTACTGGCGGGAGAAGTGAAGATTTTTCAAGAAACATAATCAAGCTCCCAGATCATTGTTTTGTCCAGATGGGCGATTTTTCAGGACATACCGTTCAACAATGTGCAAAAAAGAAGATCAAAAAGGCATACGTTGCTGGATTTATTGGTAAACTAACAAAAATGGCAATGGGAGTAAAACAGACTCATGTAAAAGGCTCAAAAGTAGATATGGAGTTTTTATCCAGTATTGCTCAAAAGTGTAATGCAAATACAAAAATTGTAAATGAAATAAAAAAAGCAAACACAGCAAGACATGTGTATGAGATAATTATAAAAGAAAAACTGACAGGTTTCTTTGATATGGTTTGCGAAAAAGTTTACAAACAATTAAGGGAACATTCAGAAAAAAAGTTTGAAATGGATGTCATCATGTTTGATTTTGATGGAAATATCATAGGAAGATATACATAGTAACAGATATCTTTAGTATACAAAAAATCAAGTTGTGGAAAAAGTTGCTATTGTTGCAATTACAAAAAATGGGATAGAAATAGGACTATCCTTAAAAAAGAAATTTTCTACTTGGAAAATTTATGCACCATCAAAGTTTTCTAATAATAATTCACAAATAGAATGGTTTGATGATTCTACAACATTAAAGATCGGAGAATTATTCAGAACTAATGAAGCACTTGTTTGCATTTTCTCTTTGGGTGCAGTAATAAGGTTAATTGCACCTCATATGAAGGATAAAAAAACAGATCCAGCTGTAGTAGTAATTGATGATACTGGCAAGTTTGCAATTAGCACTCTCTCAGGGCATCTAGGCGGTGCAAACCAGCTTACAGAGGACATTGCCAAGGTCCTAAATGCATCAGCAGTTATTACTACAGCTGCTGATGTAAACAAAACCATTGCGGTAGATCTTCTTGGTAAAGAATTTGGATGGGAGATAGATGACGATTCAACCGTTACAAAAGTTAGTGCATTTATGGTAAACGAGGAAAAAATCGGAGTTTTTCAGGATGTTGGTGAAAAAGACTGGTGGGCACCAAAAAAAGAACTTCCAAAAAATGTAACCATCTATAACAATTTTGAAGAGCTGAGAAATTCTACTTGTAAGGGATACCTGATAATTTCAGATAAAATAATTGAAGATGATCAGATTTTAAAAAACGCAGTAGTATATAGACCAAAGACATTAGTTGTCGGTGTTGGGTTGCATTGGGACACTACCAGTAGTACAATCAAAGACGGGTTAGAATACTGCACAAAAAACTTTAAGTTGAGTATAAAATCCATAGCGCGATTTGCATCCATTAAGAAAGAAGCTCAGGTTGAAGGACTGCAAGTTCTAGCAAAAGAGACGAATGTTCCTGTGGATTACTATGAAAAAGAAGAGCTTGCACAAATAACTATACCAAACCCATCAGATACTGTACAGGCTTTTGAAGGGACGCCAAGTGTTTCTGAAGCAGCTGCACTAAGGAGTTCAAACGGGAAATTAGTTGTTGAGAAGCAGAAATTTCCTCCAAATCTGACTATTGCCATAGCTAGGATTTCAAAATGAAAAGAGGAGTTTTACTCATAGATAGAGGAAGCAGGGAGAAAGAAGTACAAGAAGAGCTTAGTTTTATTTGTGAGAAAGTCAAAACAAAAGGAAATTACCTTTTTTGTGACTATTGCTTTTTAGAGGTAATCCCACCCTTTATTGAAGAAGGCATAGAAAAGTGTCTCAAACATGAAACAGATGCTTTAACAATTGTACCTTATTTTTTATATCCGGGGAAAAAGGTCAAAGCAGCCGTAAATACAGCTATTGCGATGCAATCTAAAACCAAAGTCAAGCTCATCATTTCAAAACCTATGAGTCAACACAAATCATTGATCAGTCTAGTAGATGAAAAAATAAAATCCACAATTACAAAAAATAAAATAACACTTCCCAAAAAACAAGTAGATGTTTTGATAATTGGACATGGAAGTAAGGATCCTAATGCAAAAATAGCCATCAGGTATGTAGTTGATGGATTGGCATTAGAATATAGAAATGTAGATTATTGTTTTTTAGAAATTGAAGAACCGAATATTTTTCAGGGAATTGAAAAATGTGTAAAAAATTCACCCGAAGTATTGATTGTGATGTTTTACTTTCTACATGAGGGTGCTCATGTAAAAAGAGACATTTACGTGGATCTAAATCCTGCGCTAGAAAAATCAGGCTTGGAAAATGTTTTTGTGACTGAACATCTTGGAACAGACGACAAAATGATAGATCTTATTATTGAACGAGCAAGAGAAGTAGAAAGATGATTACAAGTAAAGGTCAATCTATAGAAGACAAAAGCATGGAAATTATAGAAAATGAGATTGGCTCCCATTCATATAATGAACATGAATGGCCAATTGTTAGAAGAGTAATTCATGCAACTGCAGATTTTGATTTTGCAAGACAAAACATGATTGTTTTTCATAAAAGTGCCATATCAGGTGGCATTAATGCCTTGGAAAGTGGTTGCAATATCATTGTGGATGTGAATGGTGTCATAGGTGGTCTTAACAAGGAAAACTTGAAAGAGTTTGGAAACAAGGCAATTTGTAACATATCTGATCCAAATATTGTAGAACAAGCAAAGAAACTAAACAAAACACGCGCCCAGACCTCTATGCGAATGGCTGCTTCAGAGATGAATGGGGGCGTGGTTGCAATAGGCAATGCCCCAACAGCACTAGTAGAAGTGACTCAAATGATAAGGGAAAATGTAACACGACCAGCTCTTGTGGTTGGAATTCCAGTTGGTTTTGTGTGTGCAGTAGAATCAAAAGAAGAACTTCAGACACTTAACATCCCATACATTACAAACAAGGGCCGTAAGGGAGGAAGCCCTTGCGCATCTGCAATAGTAAACGCATTGTTTAAGATCTTAAAAGAAAAATCAAAAGGTTAACGAGTTTACCGACAAAGAATAAAAAGGGAATCCCCCCTCGCTCCGCTACGAAAACACACCACCACTAAATAATATTGTACGTTATGATTTGTTGGAGATTGCTTATGAATCTGATAAAACAACTAAACCTATGTTCAACGAATTTGCCAACGAATGTAAAAAGACTGCATTTTTCTGGTGGGGAGTAACAATGTTTTTCTTAGTAACATTCAACTCATTTTGGGTTTTTAATCTAATCTTACAATCTGTTGTCATATATCGACTGTACATTCCGATTCTATTTGTTGCCATGACACTTTCTATGATAATTCCAATTTATCCAATCATGCAAAGTTTGAGAAGCTATGCCAAAGAAGTATCTAAAAAACAAGCAATTTTTTCGGTTATTGTTCTACTCGTGGTAATTTACGCAGATGCAGTTTATTTTCTATTGGATCCGTCTATTATCTTCGGCAAACTGTTCTCAGGAGTAGTTCCTGAGAAAATACTAGAATATGCCACAAATGTTCAGGTATTAGCTCAGTTTATTGGCATACCGCTTCTTTATACAATTATTGTCATAAGCATAAAAAAAGAATTAGTAAAAAAGAATTTCAAAATAAATGATGAATTTAAAAATAATCGTCGATTTGCTGGAGAAATTGTATTAATTAATAGCGTAATGTGCGTTGTTACTCTTTTGATTGTAAAATGATATGACTCAAAAATGTGGTCACAATCATTATAATATAAAATTCCTCAAAGGCTTCATGTCCGCACATATTTTATGAAGTTTATAGCTCGACCCTCAAATGAAATATCAATTAGGAATATGATAACTACAATTTCAGTATTAAAAAGCCAGATTATTGAAACTTATCTTCTGGAATGTTTCATACAGTTTTGAACAAAATTTCTTGCAATTCCTGGTAGTGCAAAATGTATATGCATGTATGAAGCAAGTGTGTTATATTGCATCAAACCATCTTTTTGGTTTTTTAT
>JBGOUS010000160.1:0-3320 GCA_041477675.1 Nitrosopumilaceae archaeon | reverse complement strand
AGAGCAGTCATTTGTTCAAACCCGTCCATCATTTCTACTACAGGAATGATTGAGGCACCTGCAAAACCGCGTGAGTTTTATCTGAAATTACTTACAAACATCACACAGGGTTTGAATAAAGATATGATAGAAAATCAATTCAGAGGAAGATATCTTGAGTACCATGATCCAAAGATTGGTGAAATCATAAAGGGATATGCACTGCAAGCATTATTTTTTTATTTGACTGGAGAATCATTTTGTGAATCAGTGGAATGTAGATTGTTTAACGCACACTGGCAGGCGGATCTTTTACATTCACAGATTGAATCTGGGAAATTGTGTTATAAACATCAACAAATTCTTGATAAGATCGTTTCAAAATCGTGAATAATTTAAATATGAACTACAAATGAATTGGATTTATGCAAGCTGAGATTAGGTCAGAAATTCCAAAACCTTCTGAAAAGAAGAAAAAGTATGACGTGATAATAATTGGTTCTGGTCCAGCTGGATACACTGCAGGAATTTACACTTCACGTGCAAAGCGCGATACTCTGATGATTTCAGGAGTACTGCCAGGAGGACAGCTCATGCTTACAACTGAGGTAGAAAATTATCCCGGATTTGAAAATGGAGTTTTTGGTCCTGAGCTCATGTCAATTATGCGAAAGCAGACAGAAAGAATGGGTGCAGCTGTTGTTGATGATGAAGTAGTTGACGTAGATTTCAGACACCGACCATTTAAGGTTCTAACACCATCTGAAGAATACGAGTCTGATGCAGTAATAATTTGCACCGGTGCTAGTCCAAGAAAGATTGGTGCAAAAGGTGAACTAGAATTTGGAGGAAAAGGTGTCTCATATTGCGCTACTTGCGATGGGCCATTTTTTAGAAATCAGGAGATCGTAGTTACGGGAGGAGGCGACACGGCAATGGAGGAAGCCATATTTTTGACAAAATTTGGCAAGAGTGTCCATGTAGTACACCGAAGAGACAAGCTTAGAGCAAGTCAAGTCATGCAGGACCGTGCCTTTGAGAATCCAAAAATTAAATTTCATTGGAACAAGATCATAGAAGAAGTTGCAGGAAAAGAAAAAGTCAATCAGATAATTGTAAGAGATTTGAAAACTAATGAAAAACAACCATTAGAGGCAGGAGCACTTTTTGTTGCAATCGGGCATGATCCAAACACAAAGTTGTTCAAAGGACAGGTCGAACTTGATGATCAGGAATACATCGTACTAAAGGATCATACAAAAACAAGTGTAGAGGGAGTTTTTGCAGCTGGGGATGTCCATGATCACAGATACAGGCAAGCAATTACGGCTGCGGGATTTGGGTGCATGGCTGGAATTGATGTTGACAAGTATCTTTCTGAACTAAGATAACCTTGGCATCATTTACGACTTTGGTTGCCAATGACTATTTCACCTTTTTAATAGTGAATTCAATGTCTTTATCGGATTTTTTAATTTCCAATAGTTGGTGACCTGTTCTGTTAACCCATCTTGAGATGTCTTCTTCAGAAGCTGGATCATCTGCAATTACTTTTAGTATGGTTCCCACAGTCATTCTTTCAATCTCTATTTTTGTCCTAAACACTGGTTCGGGGCAAAACATTCCGCGTACATCGAGTACTTTAGCTGCACCTAATTCTGAAATATCAGTTCACCTAAATTTAAAACAAAACCAACAATATTAAAATCTATTCTTGCCAGCAAGAATGTTTTATTAACGCAGAATCATTGGCAATATTGCTCTCAAGTTACGCTCATACAAAATGGTGTGATCGTAGTTTTTGAAATTAACTTTGTTTGAGAGTCTTGTAGAAAGATGTACTCCTACTTTATAGATTGATATCCAAAGAAGACTGTTTGGATTTGATTCAAACATCCTAATCAAAATTGAACACATACCAGTGAGATGCGGATGGTTTTGCCTGAAATATTTTATGATGTAGTCCTTTGAATTTGCAATTTTATATTTTGCGTGTTCTAGCATTTCCTTACTTGTTATATATCCAGTATTTGCAATAGAGATTCTGCCTTTTCTCATAGCGTCAAGGATGTCATCAAGTGTGTTTTCCG
Organism: Nitrosopumilaceae archaeon; assembly: GCA_041477675.1. Lineage (GTDB taxonomy): Archaea > Thermoproteota > Nitrososphaeria > Nitrososphaerales > Nitrosopumilaceae > UBA8516. The sequence continues at coordinate 1,251 of JBGOUS010000160.1, read as the reverse complement.
AATCAATGTTGTTGGCGCACCTACCAAGTGTTGAAAGTACGTGAGAATCACTTCCTGCCACCTCAATCATATGATTAATTTTGGAAAAATGTAATGCTCTGATGTTAGAATATCGATCTACGTTGTTGCTGTTAAAAACTTCAATTAGATCACACAAGACTGCTTTTTCACGCAATCCATTGCTTAGGCCAAAAGGATGAGGAGCGCATGAAATTGCACCCTGTGACTTTATCTTATCAAGTATTTCTCCAACACTCTGACCGGGTGTAATGGTTTCAGAAATTCCATATGCAATAATATGTGTTCCAGTATCAGCAGTGATTTCTTCTGAAGGATATACGTGAATGTCTTTTAGTCGTTCGTGGTTTTCTTGATACTCTAGAATGGTAGAATAGCCATCAAGAGTATTGTGATTTGTCACAAATAATACATCCAGTCCAAGTCTGCGAGCTTGTTCTAGTTGCTCTTCAATGGTTATACCGCAATCATATGGAGGTTCAGTTAGATCAAGGTGGAAGTTGGAAAACTGGTTGTGACAGTGCAATTCTGCTTTTAAAAGGTTCAACTATTATTTGCTGTCTTGTTTATCATATAATCTTTATTTGTCACCTAAAAAGATCGGCTGATCTTTTTCTGATAAGATCTTGAGTGGAACCTTTCGAAGAATCGAATTTGTAATTTCTAAGTATTGCAATTGGTGTCTGTAATGCTTTCCCCATTGCAAGTTCTGCAGCAGAACAAATCTCGTCTGCAATAGCAATAGCAGTAACATGTAAGGTTTTTCCAAAGGTATCCTTTGTTCCAACATAGTCAGCAATTGATGAGATGCCTGAAATTCCTATAGCGCAGTTTGTCTGACCTTCTCTAAAAGGTCTGCCAAATGTATCTGAGATTATAACTGCAACATTTTTTCCAGTCTTTTTTAGTATATCTTGTTGTAAATTTTTTGCAGACTCGTCTGCATTTTTTGGTAAAATGGTGACATGTCCATCTTTTACGTTACTCTCATCTACCCCTGCATTTGCACAGACAAGGCCTTGTGGAGTTTCTACAATGATCACTCCATTGTTCATTCGTACAATACGCTTTGATTGATCAAGTATTAGCTGGACAATTCTGGGGTCTTTTTCATACTCACTTGCTATTCCAGTTGCCAAGAGAGATGGTTGTATCTGAGATAAATTTACAATACTGCCTTCTTGCTTTGATATTATTTTTTGTGTAATTATAAGAATGTCGCCGTCTTGAATT
>JBGOUS010000168.1:0-3142 GCA_041477675.1 Nitrosopumilaceae archaeon | reverse complement strand
ATTACATAATCAAAAAAGCCAAATCCTTAAACTATGATTGTGTATTGATAGATAAAGATCATGAAAATAGTACAACTTTCAGACATACATGTTGGTTCTCAATTTCATGAAGAAATATTTGATAAAGTAGTTGAGGAAGTAAATGATCTAAGACCCGCTGCTGTACTAGTAACAGGAGATCTTACAAATGAAGGACTAAAGAAAGAATATGAAAAATGCAAAGCAAAATTTGCCAAATTTGAAGTAGATAAAATAATTGCAATAAGCGGTAATCATGACTATAGAAACACTGGATATCTCCTGTTTAAGAAATTCTTCCCTTTTGAGACTGTTAATGTTCTTGATGATGACGTTATTTTGGTTACTTTGGGTACTGCCAGGCCAGACAGAGATGAAGGAGAAGTGGGCTATAGACAAAACTTGTGGTTAGAACGCACCATGAAGAAATACCCAAAAAGTACCAAGATTGTTGCTATGCATCACCATTTGATAGGGATTCCTGACAGTGGCACTGACCGAGTAACTGTAATTGATGCAGGCGACGTGTTACGGACAGCACTCTCAAGCAAGGTTGATCTGGTGTTATGCGGTCACAAACACAGACCGTGGATCTGGGATTTTGGAAATCTTTCAATCGTAAATGCTGGAACCACATCTTCTGAAAGAATGCGAGGCTTTTTTGAAAATACTTACAATATAATAAACATCGAAAAAAATAAGATAAAAGTAGATCTTAAAATTGTTGACGGAAAACGTTTTCCGCTAAAAGATCTTGTAACAAATTACACTCGTTTTGGCGAAGAGTAAGCTAGATTAATTAACAGTTGCAATTTTCAGCACCTGTGTGCGGGGGTCGCCTAGCCTGGTAGGGCGTGGGATTGCTAATCCCATGTCCGCAAGGACCCGTGGGTTCGAATCCCACTCCCCGCGCTTTTTGAAAAAGACAAACGCTTAGACTTAATAATCCGACTTTTGGATTGTGAAATAATGGTGCGAAGGAAGACCGTAAAAGCAAAACCAAGTTCACCAAGAAATGTAACTACTGGCCTGTGTCCAAAATGTGGAACGATTGGTAAAATTTTGATTATAGGTGCAACTGGAGTGGAAAAAGGCAAGTGCCAATCTTGCAACGCTGAATTTACACTATAGAATAAAAACTCACCAAACTATCAAAAAAATGACCCATAAATTTTTAAGGTCATTTTTGTGCTTTATATCGGTATGAGCGCAGAAAACGAAGAATCAATTTATGAGAGAGTTGCAAGACTGGAAGACGAGATTGCCACTCTAAAAAATGAACTTGATGTCATAAAAAGCGCTATACGAAACAAGATAGCTCGTCACGAGGTATCACAAATAAAACACGGTAAGGATATCACATCGATTATCGACTAGTTCTCTCTCTGATACTTTTTATCAAATCTAGGATTCCATCCACATCATCCGCATCTGGTGACAACTCCAAATATTTGTTTAATGACTCTAGCGCTAGATCATAATGGAGTAATTTTGCTTCTAAGATGCCCCTGTCTCTTACTTCCTCGGCAGCGTTTGGTTCTATACTGAGAATAAAATTAATGCAATGCATTGCCATTTCATAATTAAACGACTCTGTATAGGAGTTTTTGAGATTTCTAGATATGCGTATCAAAATTTTTTCAGGTTCGATTTCATCCAAAAATTGTGGTATAAATCCTACGCTTCCACCATAACTTCTGTTAAGGATCTCGTGAAGATCGTCTATTGTAAGTAACCTACCGTGCCCAAAAGGATCAATTATCATTTCTTCTGTATGTTTTACAAGAAAATGACTTGGAAAACCTACCGGACGCAAATCAAGTCCTATCTGTCTTGCAAGCTCGATGTAGATTATAGATAGCGTTATTGGAATGCCAACTTTTTTGTCAATTACCATATTTAGGAAATTATTATCTGGATTATAGTAATCATCGTCATTTCCAGAAAATCCTAGGGTGTCAAACATGTACTCGTTTAATATAGAAATAAGATGTGTCGGATTTTTTACATCTGATACCAAATTTTGTAATGCCTCCCCCATTGAGTTCAATTTATCAACGTAATCTTTTATGCTCAAATTGGGATACCCCAAAGTCTGGGCAAGTTTGAGGCACTTTTCTACAAGTGAAAACCCTGGATCTAATACATATGAGACTAGTTCTGCAACAAATGGATCAAAATCTTGACTCATAGTCTCTGCAGATAAATCTCAGGATTTTTTAACTCTCTTGTAGTTGGAGGATTTTCGATTAGAGTACGATATGTATTCTTGCCAAGTTTTGCAAACACTACTTCTGTAAAGTCCTTTCCCATGCTTTTTCTTACTTGATATGTTGTGATGTCTGTATTGGCGAATGTAACAAGATAGTTTTGAAAGTCCATGTCATCTCTTAGAATATTTTGAACTGCAAATTCTGCCATGCCTTCCATTGTAGTAAACGCTGCATGATGAATCTGGATTGGCTTTAACCATCTTTGATATATGTCTAGTAATGGTGGAATAATTTCAGAAATTTTTGGATCGACTGTTACTTTGGTGAAAGTCATTACGTCAGGACCAAGTACCTGAACAATAAACGTGTCTGGATTTAAGACAAAAAAGAGATTTGCTTGTCTAGCTATTGGGAATTCTTCCGGTATTGGAGGAATTTGCAGATATTCAGAAAGTTTGTTTACTGTTGTATTGTCTAAAGCGAGAATTATCTTTGCAAGTTCCTCATTTATTGCATTAACCTCTCTTATTGCATCTTTGTTTATTTCCTGAAGGTTTGTTTGGATTGAGTGAATTTGCTCTTCAAGTATTGTCATCTTCAAAGCACCAAGGTATCCTGAATTCACATAATCGAAATTAGATTCATATGGCTGTCCCTTCTTGTGCAAAATTATCTTCGGATAACTCTCAAGGACAAATTTATTCAAAATTATCTTTGAATCAAAATAGTCTCCATAGGTGGTGGAAATCTTGGAGATGTATGATTTTGCATATGTGGAATATACCAGAAACTTGGCAGTATCATTTTTCATAAGCTCAGCTAATTTATTTATTTTTTCAAAATCTATTGCTGTGAAAAGCTCATCTACAAATCCGGTTGCTTCTTTTGTGGGAAATACCTTTCTTCCTTTT
>JBGOUS010000157.1:0-3335 GCA_041477675.1 Nitrosopumilaceae archaeon | reverse complement strand
TTTCTTCGTTTTCTCCTTCCCATAAAATGGCAGGCTTTGTGGCTCTGGTTTTTTGATGAATGTCTAAAGTGTTGTAAGAGGCATTGATTTTTCCTCCAACAAACCATTTAGCAAAAGGAGCATCCCATTGTAACGTACGTTCCCAGTCTTCAAACCAGTGCAGTTGTCTTGCCTGATCTGCCCAAAATGAGACAAAGTCAGCTTGTGCTTTTTTTCGGGTGTCAAAATCGTTGTTTCCAAGGCCAATTATATATTCAGAACTCATGATACAGGATAATTTTTCCTACAAAAAAATGATTTGCTAAAAAAGGAGGCTAGGAGCGAACCCGTTATATCCTATTCAGTGACTATTGGGAGGATATCCTACTAAGCCAGTCTGAATCTTGAGAATCTTCTGCACCATCAGCTCCAATGGCAACTGGTCTTTGTGCTGGTGCTTGGGGAGCGTTACCAACAATTGGATCAGAAACTGGTGCTGCTGCAACTTGGGCTGGCTGCGAAACTGTATTTACATTACCCAAATACGAAATGGCGGCTGTATGAAGTTCTTGTTTGGGGCTTTGTGTCCGCTCCACACTTTCCACAGAAAGATCTGTGATTCTTTTTTGAATGCTTGCTATCTCTGCCTTTTCGTGTTCGATGTGTTCGATTATTTCTACAGTCTGGGTTTTAACAGATTCATACTTTGCATCTGATATCTCGTTGCTCTTGAACTGCAACTTTGCATCAAATACTAGCATTCTAATCGATTGGAATTGGCTATCCAATTCTTTGATTCTCTGCTCCAGTTTTTCTTTGATTTGTTTTTCTGTTTCTTCCAGAGTAAGCAGCTTCATCTTGTATTTTTCGTGGATGAGCTCTGCATCCTCCTTCATGTCATCATTTTCAGATACGATATCCATCAGAGCATGTATACGACGTAACGTAAGACCCTTTTCGCGCAACAATCGCTGTGCTTCTAATCTCCATCTTGGAATGTAGATCACATAAGCACCTTGCACGACAAGTTGCTCAAATGGCAGCTGTTTTAGTCCTTCAGAACCACAATCCACACCGACTGTTTGTACAGAACCGTCAATGTCTGTTATGGTACCGACGACTTTGCCAATAAAAGTCCCGTACATGTCTTTTACTTGCTTGCCGATAAACTCGATCTCGTCTTTGCTCATTACAGTACAGGTTTTGGACTTTATATAACCAGCAAAGTGTGAATAAGGTTTTGAATTTTGGTAAGATCATTTTAGCTAAGCCAAAACCGTAATAACTCATCAATTTTCGCAATTTTAAAATCATGTCATGGTTATGGTTTATTTCATGATATCAAAAGAGGGGCTGGACCAAATTTTGCATTTTGTGTCCAAAAGATGGGTTGACATGAGCCGCGATCCAAACCACAAAGCGTTTGAAACTTTGCCCACCGAATTCTGGATGAACTCTATGGGCGGATCAGCTGGAAGCGGTAGGTGGATAACGATGCTGTTGTATACAGAAGATCAGGCTGAAGCTGATTCATTTAAAGAAGTTTTGTTGCGATGGCAGTCAAAACACAATACATCAAAACACGATGATTCGCATAATTTGATCCAGATAGGCAAAAAGTAATTTATAATTGGAAATCTTTCCGATCGTAATGTCGGAGTTTTCTGATTCTGAAAAAGAAATTTTGTCTAAACACTTTTCAAATGTAGATGACTCTGTGTTTGCCATTATAACATCAAGACAAGTAGATCGTGGGGCTTTGATGTCAAGATATTCAAGATCGGATAAAAGCATGCGAAAAATTTTTCTTGACGAGTTCTTGCAAAACGAGAACCGTGGAGAGGAATTTTACAACAGAGTGTTGTTAGAATACGGCGATGATTCAGTAGCAGAGCTTGGTGAAGCACAAATAGCAATAGAAGGTCTGTCAAACATTGCTGTAAAAAAAATCGAAGACAGAAGAATTGGTTTATCATATCTTGAAAAATCTTCGCGATATGTTGCATGGGACAAAAAAATAAATAGAGAATACAAATTTTTCAGAGAACCTGAAATTATGAACTCCAAGTTTGCAGATGCATACTTGGAATCATGCAATCTTGACTTTGATGTTTATTCAAAAAACATTCCTTCAATGATATCATACATTCAAGAAAGAGAACCAATTGAAGAACAAAAGTTTAGGAATTCCGCTGGGGAAGAAACGTCCTTTGCAAGACTTACTGATGAAACAGACATCAAATCTGCTACAAGAATATACAATGCCACGATAAAGGCAAAGGCGCTAGATACATTACGAGGCCTCTTACCTGCCTCTACGCTAACAAACGTAGGAATAACAGGAAATGGACGTGCTTTTGAATATCTATTAACAATACTTTATGGCTCAAAGCTTAAAGAAGAACGCAATCTTGCCTTAAAATTACATCGAGAGCTTGATGTTGTCATTAAATCGTTTGTGAGGAGATCCGATGACAAGTATGGCAGACTTTTGCAAGAATATCATGGTAATCTAAAAAGCACATCAAGTAATTTTGCAAGAAAATATATAAAAAATAAAAAGAAGACAAACATTCCTGTTGAATTAGTAGAGTCAGAGCCAGCAAAAAAATCAGAAGAAAAGATAATTTCTGCAATTTTATATGAACATGCTCAAGGAATTTCATACAAAACCATTCTTTTAGAAGTAAGAAAGATGTCTCCAGTTACTAGAAAAAAAATAATCAAAACATTTGTGGCACTTCGCCAGAACAGAAGACATAGACCTTCTCGAGCATTTGAAATGACTGAATATACTTTTGATCTTTTGACAAACTTTGGAATGTTTCGCGATTTTCATAGACATCGTGTATTAACTTTGGAGCGACAGCTGCTCACAACAAATCACGGGTTTAGTGTACCCCCGGAAGTCTCTGCACTTGGAATTGAAAAAGACTTTGCAGACTGCATGTATAAATCAAAACAAGTCTTTGATATGATGACAACAAAGATTCCAGAGCAAGCTCAATATGTTGTAAACTTTGCATACAACTATCCTTATTTTATGCGGCTGAATCTAAGGGAAGCAACACATTTGATTGAGCTAAGAACAGTTCCACAAGGACATCCTGACTATAGAAAAGTAGGCCAGAACATGTTCAGGGCAATAAAAAAGGTCCATCCAGTATTAAGTCAGATAATCAAGTTTGTAGATTTGAAAGAGTACAAGCTTGAAAGACTGGAATCTGAAAAAAGAATTGAAGAGAAGCGTAAGAAATTGTAGTTGATAAAAATCTACAAATTCATCAAATAGACAATACCGGACTTTCATCAAATTATTGTATGATTCTTTTTTCATACATGTACTCTAGAGCATT
>JBGOUS010000088.1:0-4928 GCA_041477675.1 Nitrosopumilaceae archaeon | reverse complement strand
CCAAACAAAACAATAGTGCCTCCTTTCCTAACAAATTCTATTGCTTGAGTTACTGCTTCAAGATTTCCCGTAGCAATTATTGCTACATCGACACCGCGGTTTTGAGTTTTTGATAAGATTTTGTTATATGCATCAGGATCAGCAGACTTGATGGCTTCAGTAATTCCAAATTTTTTTGCAAAATTTAGTCTGAAATCATTAACATCAAAACAGAAAATTTCTTGTATTCCATGAACTTTGCTTAACATTATGTGCAACATGCCTGTAGGACCCATTCCAAAAATTGCCACCGAGTAGCCTCTTTTGACTTGAATTTTATTCCATGATCTTACACAACATGCAAGAGGCTCTATCATGGCAGCTTCTTCAAAAGTCATCGAGTCTGGAATTTTAATTACGCCTTCATGTGACACATTCCACTCTGGGACAACGAACTCTTCTGCAAGACCGCATGGCTCAAGATTTGTTTCAGAATACTTTTCACACATTGTTTCATTTCCATGCAAACAATAATGACAGGAATAGCATGGGACGTGATGGTGAACAAAAACTCTGTCTCCTTTTTGGAACTTTTTTACCCCTTTTCCTACTTCTGCAATGATTCCAGATGGTTCATGCCCTAATCTCATTGATGGCTGAGTATACTGACCGAAGATTTTTTCCAAGTCTGAACCACAAACACCACAAGCTTTCATTTTTACCAATATTTCACCTACCCCAATAATTGGTTTGTCTACTGTTCTGACTTCAACCTGAGAAGGACCTTTCACAAATGCAGCTTTCATAACTATTTTCTATAAAGTGTGGTATATGTGGATTAAACTCCAAGTATTTGTTTTAACAATAACCTGTAATCGACTTCTCCTTTTTGACTTCCAGGTGCTGGCAATTCAAATACTAACGGTGTAGATTTCTTTGATCGTAATTCTGTTAATTTCCCACTAATAGATTTTGAAACATCATCGCTAACAAGTACTAATCCAATTGATGAATCGCTCATAAGTCTCATAATTTCTACAAGTGCTTTTTCGGGAGACTCAACAATTATTCCTTGCACTCCCGCAAGCTGAAAACTAGTTACAAAAACTCTGCTACCAACAGTAACTATCTGCACAGATCGCGTTTTTTTATGTACACATTTAACCCTTGTTATTTTTTTGTCAATCTTTAATAATATCAAAAAAGAGCCAACGTGCATGAGACAGGTTCCACCAAGAAAAATAAAATTGATGATGACAATCATACTCTTGATGACAGGTTCAGGTGGACTCATAATGGGAAGTGTGTTTAATCAATCTCTTATTGTGATATTGGGTTCAGTTAATCTGGCATTAGCAAGTTTTATTGGTATTCGTTATCTTCAATCAACTGCAGAAAAAGAAAAAAAATAATGTTGTAGAGACATGATAATAGTCTTATGTTACCATTGAGAATGATATTTGTATGCAAGAAGGGGATCAGGCACCAGATTTTGAATTAGAAGATAGTAATGGAAGCTTAGTAAAACTAAGCTCCTTTAGAGGACAAAAAAATGCAGTGCTGTGTTTTTATCCAAAAAACCACTTGTTTGCCTGTCCTTCAAAACTTGTGTTTAAGAATTCTAAAAGTACTAGTGCCGCATATCCACAAGTCCTTGCTTCAGAATCTGTTTTATTTGCAATATCTATAGATACCAAAGAAGACCAAAAAAAATTCGTTGACGAATTTAGTATACCATACCCTCATCTAAGTGATCCAAAAAAAATTGCATGCAAAGCCTATGCCGGCTTGAATCTTGTTGGTCTTGCAAAGCGTTCTACTTTTATCATAAATAAGGAAGGAAAAATTGTTAAGATTTTCAGAGACATTAATGTGGATTTGCATGGAAAAGAAATAGTTGAAGCTTTAAAAAATTTAACGTAACTTTTGCTATTTTATATTCTAACCATAAATATTTAAAGACCTGAAATAAGATTGGATTCGTGCTAGATCTAGTCGCGAAAAAAATGTTCCTTACTAGAGGTAAGGGAGTACACGAAGATCAGCTGACAAGTTTTGAATATGCATTGCGTGATGCCGGCATTGCAGGTACGAACTTGGTATTAATCTCAAGTATATTCCCACCTGAGGCAAAAATTATTCCCAGAGAAGAGGGTCTAAAACTAATCAGACCAGGCGCAGTCACTTTTGCAATATATGCTAGACAACAAAGCAATGAACCTCATAGATTGATGGCCGCTTCTGTGGGAATTGCAGAACCACGTGATAAAACTCGATATGGCTATCTTTCAGAACATCATTCCTTTGGTGAAACCGAAAAAGAGACTGGGGATTACGCAGAAGATATTGCCGCACAAATGCTTGCATCATCACTTGGAATAAAATTTGATATCAATAAGAGTTGGGACGAAAAAAGAAAACAATGGAAAATATCTGGCGAAATATACAAAACACGAAACGTGACACAAAGTGCAGTGGGAGATCCAAAAGGACGCTGGACAACGGTATTTGCAGCAGCTGTATTGATTCTCTAATGTTTAGTTCTAATATTTTTTAGATACCATAAAATTGCGACTGCAGCAGCTATTCCTATTCCAACAAGTATGTAAGGCGAATTGTCTGTAGGAATTCCAGATTTGGGTTGCATTGCTGATGATAAATCTCCTATGTTGAATTTCAAATTATCGCTTGTTACTTCATTAGTTTTCCCGAAAAGATATTTTCCTATTATGGTATTCCCAGAGTCAGGATCAAAAAACCATCCATTTAGTGTAACATCAGATGGATATTTTACTCCGTCTTTTTCAACAGCTGGTATGGCTTGACCTCCGTGACTAGTTATTTTCATTGGTTCTTTGGATAAAACTACTACCTGAACAAGGGAATTAAGTGGAAAAAAGTCATAATTAAAATAATTTGATCTTTCAAGTTTTTCTACTCCAAAAAATTGTAAAGTATTAATTGATGTTATCTTGTCAGTTATTTTTTGGTTTCGTGAAACCTGTAGCTGAAAAAGTGATGTATCTGGTTTGGGTATAATTGAAAAAGTTACAGATGATGTGGTGTCGTTGGCCATTTTTTTTGCAACATCAGAGAATCCACCCGAATTTCTTATCTCATTTGGAATTAAGAGAGTGGACAATCCTTCGTAAAGAAATGATGAATCGGATTTTGAAAATGTATATACTACAGATACAGTCCCACGACCAGAAATTACTCCTGTTGTGTTTAATTCCTTATTTACTTTATCATCTACATGGATGAAAACGGAATGAAATTTTGTATCTATGTTAAATGCTTTGTTAATGTCAGAAATTAATCCATCGCCAATTTCTTTTCCCTTGCTTTGTGCCTCTTTAATACCTCCAGCAAACCCCTTGCTGGAAATATTTATCAAAACACATGCCTTGTCAACTACTCCAAGCACACACTTGTCTTCATTAGTTATCACTACTGCGGTGACATTATTCATACCGCGAATTTTTTTATCAAGTTCAACTGGAACACGAATCTCTTGATTGCTTGTACTTATAACAGAGATAGAAGTTGTTGTCTGATTCTGGACTTTTTGATCAATAATTACTTGTGCAATCTCATGAAAAGTTGCAAGTTTTGGTTGTTGGGCGTATACGGTGTATGTACTAAAGCACAGTAAAACACTCATTAATAAAAAAACTATTTTTGACTTAGACAATAACGCAAAGTTTCAATGAGTAACTATTAAGTTTACTCTTGTAATTTTTCTATCTTTATTGCAAATCGTTGAAATGGCTCTTCTTTGTAATGATCTTTACAGACTAGAATTGTTTCATTAGGTTCCGGACCACAATCATAAGTAATCAAATACACAGGATCCTTGTTACAACATCGGGGAAACTTCACTTAGAACTAGTTAAATGGGATAAAATAAAATAGTTTTAGTCTGTCCCCATTCCAATAGTTTAAATTGTAATCTGAAGTCATTACTACTGACATCGGTTCAAACCGCAGGGGAACATTGCCTAGCAGTGGGGGCGCCTGCTGCTAGGCGCTTTTAATCATGATTTTACTAATCTATCAATCTGGTTTTTAATATATTCAAATCCATCTTGCCAGAATTTTTCTGACCTGATATCTATTCCATTTTCTCTAAGTAGCATTTCAGGCTTCTTTGAGCCCCCTGCAGCAAGGATCTCAAGGTATGTTGGAACAAAGGATCTTCCTTCCTCTTTGTATCGTTGGAAGAAAGAAAGAGCAAGCAAGTTCCCAAATGAATAGGCATAGCAGTAAAACGGTGAATGATAAAAGTGAGGAATGCAACTCCATTCTAGTCCAAAGTTTTCTGAGATGTCTACTGAATTAGTAAATTGCTCCTTGAGATTCATGCTGTACGCCTGAATGATTTCTTCAACAGTTGCGCCTTCTCCTATCTTTTTATGGGCAGAAACCTCAAATGTCGTAAAGTAGGCTTGTCTCATTATGGTTGAATAAAGGTCATCCAACTGCTCCACAAGTATACTCCTTTTTTCTTCGTCAGTTACATTGTTTAATATCTCATCATACAATAAAACTTCCGAAAAAGTTGATGCTGTTTCTGCTAAAGGTAAAGACGCTTCTTGTACAAAAATAGATTTGTCAGAAGCAGATTCACTATGTATGGAATGGCCAAGTTCATGTGCAAGAGTAAAAACATCATTTGTTTTTCCATTAAAATTTACAAGAACATAAGGTGTAATTTCTGGCGATATGGTACTACAAAATGCACCACTTCGTTTTCCAGGTCTTGTAGTTGAGTCTATATGTCTTTTTATAAATATTTTTTTTGCATGCTCTGACAATTTAGGACTAAAATCATTTAGAGTTTTTAAAACAAGTTTGGCGGCTTGATCAAATGTATATACTTTTTGTTTTATGTTTGTAATGGGTGGTGCATATATGTCATATCTACGAAGTTTTTTCATTCCTAACAT
>JBGOUS010000055.1:0-6159 GCA_041477675.1 Nitrosopumilaceae archaeon | reverse complement strand
GTCAAGTGATGTAAATGTTGAACTTTCGATTTCTTTTTGATAATAAAATATAGATAATCCTATTCTATTGCCAGGATCTAGTCCTATTACAAGAGAGTTTTCATGCATGCCTGATTCAAATTTTTGTATAATAAGTCCATTGATTATTGTGGGATCTGCATCAAATTCTTCTTCATATAATACTAAGTTAGTATCAATATTTGGTATGTCACGTGTGGTTGTAAGAATAAGTCTTTTATCAGATTGACTAATTTCGTTTGGCAATATTGAATCATAATTAATTTTCAAGTATTGTAAAGTTTTTACAAATTTGAAATAAGACCTACCATAAACTGTTGCTACCGCAATACTATTTTTAGTGTGGTACGCTATGCCTTACATTATTTATAAGTAAAATTTAAGGCTTTATTCTTATTTCAGTATAGAAGAAATGGTGTCTTCTACAGCCTCATCGAATTTTTCACTTATTTTGGTTTTAATTTCAGACAGGCTCTTTTCACCATCATCTAGTATTTTCTTTGCGTCTTGATTTGCAGCATCCCTAGTCTTTGATATTATAGATTCAGATTCTTTTGTGGCCATTTCCACTACCTTTTCTTGAAGGTTTTCTACCTCATTTTCAACTCTTGCATGAAGTTTCTTTTTCATATCTGCCACTTTTTCATTTAATGAGTCAATGTTCTCTTCTAATTCAGAGAGTGTCTTTATTATTCCCTCAACCTTGGAAACGGCTACTTCACTCATTATGGCTAACACCTCAAAATCCTGTTATTAAATCCTTCATTTGGTTGTAAGTAACAAGATTGCTCTTGCCAGATCGCCCTTGGCTTCTATAAGAGCATTATTTGCAGCTTCCTGTGAAACACCAGCTTGTTGTGCTACTAGCATTATGTCCTCTTCGCTAAATACAGGTATTTCTAATTCCCTTTCTTCATAGCTTTCTGCTATAACTTGGAAAATAGAATTATCTTTTGACTTCATTTCTGATACTGCAGGTTTTGGGATTATAATCTCCTTTTTGTCAGTCTTGATAATTACTTCCTGTACGTTAGGGATTTCCTTCATCTCTAGACCCATCTTGTCTAGCATTCTCCGCATCTCACGGTTTCCGCCACGCATCATGTATTATCCACTGATCAGGTTGGACTTTTTAAACTATCTCTGATCTTAACAGCCACACCATGCTTTAGACTGTTAATCATTCGTGAAGAAACGACAGCCCTGCCAACTGCAATCACATTGTCTTTGTAGAGAACTGAAACATCTGCTCCAATTAGGATACTTTTTCCACACCAAGCAACATGCTTGCAGAAAACAGAACTTCCTTTTTCTACAAAGGGTTTTGAATCTTCATCTACTTCGAGACAGGTTTCTTTGAATTTTTTACTTTTCAGCAACATCTGTGCAAAATATGGCGTAATTGCTAATCCTCCATCTATTCTTAAGGTACAAAGAAGTTTTCCATTTTGAAACACATGTTGAATGCGTCCAGTTCTTTTCGAATATGTTATATCGATTTCTTTTGGGAGGTATCTTGATACTCCAGTACCAAAAAGAGCATCGATGGTATACTTTAGTTTTAAAATTGAATCCAAATCAACAATATTGCAGTCATGGGGCTCTAATTATTTTTGCAATGTAACAGCATACTATATAGGACTTTAGAATAACTATATAGTATGGGCGTGAAAAGATAGATTATGGTAAATAGTGAAGAAATGAGAAAAATTCAGTTTACCGGAAAATCCTCCTATATTGTTTCGCTACCAAAACAATGGATAATGGAATTGGGATTAAAACAAGGTGACCAAGTTACAATAGTAAGACAGGGGACATCAACATTACAAATCACCCCATCAAAACGTCATACAAAAGCAATTGAAACAGAAGATGCAACGTTTGAAATAAATCCCGATGATGAAAGTTCAGCAATTGTACGCAAGCTAGTTTCGTTATATTTTCTTGGTTTCAAAACCATAAATGTAAAACCAAAATTAGGCAGATTGAAACCATCACAAAGATTTGCAGTAAAAGACGCTGTCAAAAGAGTGCTTATGGGTACGGAAATAATTGCAGATTCTACGGATGGCATCACAATTCAAGTATTAATAAATCTGTTTGAGCTTTCAATAGATGGTGCATTCAAAAGGATGCTTCTTATTGCAAAATCTATGCAGAATGATGCCCTTCTTGCACTTGAAGAGGCAAATTTCGATCTTGCAAATGAAGTCATCAATAGTGATGATGAAGTGGATCGATTTAGCTTTTACATTATAAGACAGCTAAAGATTGCAATTCAAAATGAGCATATGTTAAAAGATATGGGCTTTGAAAATGCCAGAAGCTGTCTTGGATATCGAGTAATTGTAAAAAACATAGAAAGGGTCGGAGATCATGCAGTTGGCATAGCAAAGGATCTTTTAGAGTTCAAAAAACCAGTAAGAAAATCGGTAATGGTGGAAATTCGTGAGATGAGCAACTTTTCATTATCAGTCCTTGATGAGGCATGTCTTTCTTTATTCAAGAAGGATTTTACTCAAGCAGAAATTGCCATCCAAAAATCAGCTGATATTACAAAATATGAAAAAAAGGTATTTGAGAGCATTAAATCGTTAAGAGATGATGAGGAAGTTTTTCGTGTAAGAAGAATGGTGGAAATCATACGAAGAATTTCAGAATATGCAAGTGATATAGCTGAAATAGTCATGAATATGACAATAGAGAAAACTTTGCGAAAGCAATAAGACACGAATATATCATTTTTAAAACATGAAAAGCCAAGCAATCCTGATAACCTATGATAGGGAAGACATTGTAAAAGAGGCCCTTGCCCTTTGTGAATCTGCAGGATATCAAGTTTTCAAAATAATCAAGCAGAAATTTCTTAACAAAGCAAAGTTTGGCATCGGTGAAGGAAAAGTAGAGGAAATAAATGAATTAATAAAATCAACAAGACCTGATGTCATAATTTTTGATGAATATCTCAAGCCAAGTCAGAACTACAACCTTGCTTCCAAGCTAAAAACCAACATAATGGATAGAGAATCTTTGATTCTTGAAATATTTGATCGTAATGCAACAAGTTCAGAATCAAAATTACAGGTAAAGATGGCACAACTAAGATATGAAATGTCACATGCAAAGGAAAAAGTCAGATTGGCAAAAATGGGAGAACAACCAGGTTTCATGGGAATTGGTAAATTTGAAGTTGATGTTTATTTCAACGATATCAAAAATAGAATGACTGCTATCAAATCAAAACTGGTAAAAGTTGGAAAACAACGCGCGTTACATAGACAAAGTAGAGACAGGATGGGATTCAAAACTATCTCATTAGCAGGCTATACATCAGCTGGAAAGACTACCCTCTTTAATGCTTTAACAGGTGAGAACCAAGAAGAGAATCCAAATCTCTTCACAACCCTTTCTACAACAACAAGAAAAATCAAACTTTCAAAAACTGAGGTTCTAATATCAGATACTGTCGGATTCATAAGCAGACTTCCTGCATATATGATTGAAGCTTTCAAATCTACACTTGAGGAACTTATCTACACAGATGCGGTGATACTTGTAATTGACATAAGTGATCCCATTTTTGAATTAAAGAAGAAATTCAGAAGTTGTATAGGCACATTGGAAGAACTTGGTGTAAACCAAGACAAGATAATTTTTGTGTTAAATAAATCAGATCTTGTACTAGCAGATGAGATTATGGAAAAAGTGGATTATTTGGGATTAAAAGAAAACAAAAAATGTCTTCCCATCTCTGCAGTAACAAAACAAAATATTTCACAGTTAAGGGACCTTCTGTTAGTTATTTTAGAGAGTAAACCAATAGTGGTTGGAAAATTGAAACCACAGCAATCAGAATTCAAGATTAATTATGAAGATTGAAGTGTTAAGAATAGGTCAGAGAGTAGTACGTGATGATAGAGTGACAACGCATGTAGCGCTTGTGTCAAGAGCCTTTGGAGCTTCTAAAATACTTATGCAAGAAGTAAACCTAGAAATCAAAAAAACCATATCTGATATAAACAGAACATGGGGCGGTGACTTTGAGGTAGAAATCATAGATAACTGGAAAAAAGTTCTAAAATCAAAAAAGAGTTCTTTCAAAATTGTTCATTTAACAATGTATGGAGAAAATATTGATTCTGTGGTTGATAAGCTAAGACAAGAGGAGCAGGTCCTCATTGTGGTAGGAGCCGAAAAAGTCCCACGCGAGATATATGATCTCGCAGATTATAATGTGGCAGTTGGCAATCAACCTCATTCTGAGATCAGTGCTTTAGCAATACTATTAGACAGAGTTTTGCAGGGAAAACAATTTCTTAAAAAACATAGAAATGCTCAGAAGGAAATTGTTCCTACTAAACAAGGAAAAAAAGTAATAGACAAAACAATTGATTAAATATAGAATCAAAATCAATGACGCCAATGACAAATAGTCATGAAGATCCTTTTGTAAAAATAGCAGCTTTGATTGGAGGGGATGAATATCTCAAGGTCGCTCGTTCGCTTTTAAATACAGAAGATGCTACTGATGAAGAAATTGCAAGCTCTACTGGCTTGAGAATTAACATAGTGAGAAAAGTGTTATACGATCTTTTTGGAAAAGCTCTGATTACAGGTATTAGAGTAAAAGATGAAAAGAAGGGATGGTTTGTTTATCGATGGCGCGCGCGAAAGGATGAAGTGGATAAATTCATAGAAAATCAAAAGAAGAAAATTACTGAAAGATTACAGCAAAGATTCGATTATGAGAATTCTGCCGAGTTTTATCATTGCGGTAATGAAGACTGTGCAAAACTTACATTTGAGAAGGCTTTGGATTTGTCTTTCAAATGTCCTACCTGTGGAAATCTTGTAAATATAACAAAAAATGATAAACTCAAGAAAGCACTTCAGTACAAGATTGATGAGTTACGTGAAGATCTAAAAAACTAAACAACGTATCTAATTACTAACTCATTTTTTATCCGATATATATTTTTTAGTTTGAGAGAACAAGCTTGTGAGATTTTACTAAAACCATCACCTTCTACTAATGAAATTGCGTCCTTACCACCAAGTATGAAGGGGGTAAGTGTCACTATAATTTCGTCAACAAGACCATTTTTGAAAAATGACCAATTAGTTGTTCCACCTCCTTCAACTAAAAGTTTTTTTATATTTTTCTTTTTTAGAATATGTAATAATTTTTTTAAGTTTATTTCTTTATAACCACATTTTATTACTTCAAGGCCATGATGTTGTAATCTAACGATGTTTTTTTTAGAGATGTTTTCAGATACAGCGATTATCGTTTGAATTTTTCTACACGTTTGAATTATTTTTGAATTAGATTTTATATTACCATTAGAATCCAAAATTATTCTAATAGGATTTTTTCCCTTTACATGTCTGACTGTCAAAGAAGGATCATCATGCATCATTGTACGTTTTCCAATAAGTATTGCATCAACATTTGACCGAAGTTTGTGTACCCTTACAAGGTCTTTTTTTGAAGATAATCTAGAATCACCAGTTTTTGTTGCCATTTTTCCATCTAAGCTTATTGCTGCACTAAGTATTACATACGGTCTAGATTTTGCCATGTATTATTTTACCACCAATCATTACTGCTTTGATTACGGTTTCAGATGCCCTATGCACAATTGAAGCGTATGGATTGTGCATTGGTTCTAAATCGATTTCATGTTTATCTATGAAAATACAGTCTGCTAAATTATTAGGTTGAATTGAACCAATTTTTTTATTTTGAAGCATGTTTCCTGCATTTACTGTAGCCATTTTTAGTATAGATTTTGGAGAAAATCTCTTTTTTTGGGTACCCATAGAGACGTTCCAAAGATAATCCATTTCTCTAAACATGTCTGGTGAGTTTATCATGATATTATCTGTCCCTATAGCTATGTTACATCCACTTTGAATCATTAAATTCACATCAGGAATTCCTTCTGCCAGAGAGGCATTAGCTCGAGGACAAACGACAATACTGGTTTTATGTTTTGAAGCAAGTAGGAGATCTTTTTTTGAAGCGTGCGTCATATGAACTAAAAAATGCGGTTTAAGGATCATTGCTCTTTGGGTTTCTGTTTTCCCTGTTGTTTTTTTTGAAATTTCACAACTTTCAATTGTTTCTGCGGAATGAAT
>JBGOUS010000111.1:0-4253 GCA_041477675.1 Nitrosopumilaceae archaeon | reverse complement strand
GTTTTGCAATCTCCTCGATCATTTTGTATTGATCAAGCGTAAAACAAATTGGCATTGAACGTTTTTCCATACTTAAATTTGAATATTTGATTTAATATCTTTTGCGGTTAGAGCCAAAATCACGATTTTTATTATATTGTTATTTATTAAATGCGTGGTAAAGAAAAAACAAATTCTTGTGATAGGAAATAATGAAAATGGATCTAATCCTGCACTTGAAAAAATAGCATATGAAACAGGATTGGAAGTAGCAAAATCAGGTTCAGTTTTGGTGACTGGTGGCCTTGGCGGAGTCATGCGTGCAGCTTGTAATGGAGCAAAAGATGCAAACGGTCTCACAATTGGAATCATTCCACAAAATGATCCCTCCTTCGCAAATGAATATTGTGATATAGTAATACCAAGTGGACTGGGTTTGGCAAGAGACTTTCTAAACGCCCTTTCTGCAGACGGGGTCATAATAATTGGTGGAGGCTCTGGTACCCTTTCAGAAACCTGTGCTGCATACATGTACAAAAAACCAATTGTTGCAATAAAAAATACTGGTGGAATAGCTGAGATGTTTGCTGACAAGTATCTTGATCACCGACAAAATGTGCTCATAGTTGGTGTTGATTCACCAAAAGAAGCAGTCAAGTATATTTTAGAAAAAATTAACTCTGCATAGACACAAGCAGCGGATCTGGTTCATAAAACTGACCGAATTTTTGTTCTTGTGCCTTTAACTCTTTTACTATATTTGTAATTCCAAACGCCGTTCCGGTTTCAAATATTGGTTTTTTTAGTCCCATGCCAAGTTGCAAAGCTTTCTCAATTTCATTAATGTCACTTGCTTGATTTGTAACAAGCCATGCAGCATTATTCAACATGTTTGCAACAAGTCTAATTGGGTTAAATTTTTTCGCAAGCTCTTCTGATAATGGAATTCGTTCATACTTGTCACCCACATATTCATAAAATCCAGAACCTGATTTCTGCCCAAGTTTTTTTTGATTAAACAGCTCTTCTATTCTTGGGTGTGGGTTGATTACTTTTTTGTCCCTTGAATGCATTTCAATTGTAGCTTTATGAATTACATCCAGTCCAGTAAAATCTGCAAGCTCAAATATTCCCATAGGAAAACCTAGTCTAAACTTTACTGCAGAATCGATTTCTGTCATTGATGCGTCATCTCTGTCCATGGCCCATGCCGCTTCGTGCACAAGGGGAATGAATATCCTGTTTACAATAAACCCTGCAACGTCTTTTTTACACAAGACTGGCTCTTTTGAAACTGATTTTACAAAATCAATTGTTGTCTGTATTAATTCCCTCGAAGTCTTTTGACCAGGTATGATTTCGACTAATTTCATTAGTTGTGGTGGATTGAAAAAATGAATTCCGATGAATCTCTCTGGTCTTGATGTAGTATTTGCAATTTCTGTTATTGGTAAGGTGCTTGTATTTGATGCAAACACTGTCTTATTTTCAGCTACCTTGTCTACCTCTGCATAAACTTTCTTCTTTAGGTCCATGATTTCTGGAACTGCTTCAATCATCAGGTCGCAGTTTTTGAGAGCATCAGCAAGATCAACTTTTGGAACTATTCTTGCCAGTATTTTTTCTGCCTCTTGTTGCGAAAGTTTTTGTTTTGATACCAGTTTATCAAGACTCCATTTTATTTTCTCCATAGCTTTGTCCAAAAATTGTTGCTCAACATCTCTTAAGATCACGTTATATCCAGACATTGCAGAGACTTGGGCAATCCCATGCCCCATTATGCCAGATCCTAATACTGTGATATTTTTAATTCCCAACAAGATTTGTTGCCATAATCCCTTTTTAAATTATGATAAATCATGTTCTGTCCTTGTAATAGATGTCATTTTTCAGCTATCTTCTTAAAACAGGGAAAACAAAGGTAAACAAGATTTTGGACGTAGAAAAATTCACAGATGACGTGTATACCATAGCACACCGACTGTCTGAGGGAAAACACGAGGAAATAAAGGCTAGGATAAATTATGTTAGAGAAAAACTAATAGAACTCTACCAAAAAAATCTTGTAAAAATAAATCACTCTGTTCTTGAGATAATCTGCGCCTCCGATCTCATTTCACGAGGATATTCCATAGATGTTGAAAAACCCCTTTCCAATTCTCTTGTATGCGACATATTTGCAACAAAAGGGGATGGCACGTTTATAATGGAAATTGAGACAGGATTTACCCCTCCTGATCACGCATTAGATACCATAGATTACTATGTGGCAAGAATAGCAAGCAAAATTGCGCGATATAGTAAGTACTGTTCCAAGTTTGGTCTTGCCACGCCTGTTGTCGGAATCTTGCCCATTCCAAAATTATTTCTGAAATCTCCAAGTGAGCGAACTAAAAATGAAATTGAAGCGTTAAAAACACTATGCGATAGGTTTTACAAAAGCCCGCCAATAGACTATGACGATATATTAAACGCAAGATTGCACTCTGTACATCTTATAAATATAGACAAAGGATTTGCCAAACAACTTGATCCTTGCAGCTATCTTGAGCTTATTGAGAAGTTACAGGAAAAAAGTGAACTTGATCTGTAATGATTTTAGATAAAAATCAAAATTCTAAACATTGCACTCTGATGAGCTTAGTGTATTGTCATCATACAATGATAACAACGTGTCTATATCACAATCTGAAACATAAGATGGTACTTGAACGATAGCATTCATCAAATCATCAGGTGACTCTGCATGTGCAAGTCCTAATGCATGACCAAATTCGTGCCTTGTTATTGATGAAATTTGTTCTCCTGTTATATTCTTGATATCATATATTGTGATATTTGATTTTGCTATCTTGTTGTCCTCTATTACATATGTAGTGTATCCAGAATAACCTTCTGGATTCTTTGCATCTGTGATAGTTATTGTTATGTCAGCTTCCTTGTTATTGTCATCTACAATCTCAATCATAACGGGCATAGGAAGCTTTGTCGTGTGATCTGATGTTTTTTTCAATGCCTCCTGCCAGCTAACATATGTTGTAGTGTCATCAAATTTTATTGTGCCATAGCCTGTTATGGCTCTTTTTACATTTTCTATCTCATCCGCTGAAAGCACTGTTTCTTTAATTATAGATACTTGCAATGTCTTGTCTTTTTGAACTTCCCATGGGAGAAATGTGTTTATTGTCCAGACAAATTGGCTACCTTTTGCGCTAATTGGAAAGAAGACCAAAAGCGCCATGAGTGATATTGCAATTATAGTTATTTTCAATTATGGAAATGAGGAACAAAAGAAAAGAAATGCAAGAGGACGTACTTTCTAAAACAGACACTTCCATTTTTGGAAATAACAAATCAACCCATTTTGAAGTAATATGGGAAAAAAATACGCATGATTTTGACTAGAAATTTTGTCTGTTCTGATATTTACAGACAAACTATTGACTAAATTTTTTTAAAAATTCTAGTTTTTGATTTCCTATTTTGGCAGACGGGATTTTAATATGACAATTCCACTTTTGGGCTTATGCAACCAATCGTAGGAGATAAAAATCTCACTAGATTATCTAGCATTCTTCTAGCAGTAATACTGATAAGTGGAGCTTTAACAATTTCTATTCCATCTGCACTTCCAAGTGCTTATGCTACGTCTACGGCCGCATTATATGCCGGTACTGCAACTGCGTCAAGTTCTGATTGGGCTACAGCAACAAATGCACAAGGAGTTGAAAATTCAAGCTGTACCAGCAATGTAGGTGGTAACAATAAAATAATAAAACTAACAAACTTTGGTTTTAGCATACCAGCTGGTTCCACAATTAATGGAATTCAAGTTGAAATCAAATACTCTGCTCATGATAACAGCAATTCAGATGTTCAATTACTAAATTCATTGTCTAATCCTCTGGGTAATGTTAAAAGTCTGCAACGAGAATCTGGTAGCAATAACAGCTGTGCCACGTCTACTTTTAGAACTTTGGGCAGCTTAGCAGACAAGTGGGGAACATCACTAACTGCGGCAGATATTAATTCTTCAGGCTTTGGTGTACAAGTAAAATCGCATTCTAGTTCAAACAATGAAAATATTGATAGTGTAAGAATCACAGTAGATTATACATTAACTGACACTACAGCTCCTAACACAACAATCACTTCCTCTCCATCAGATCCATCTTCAAGCTCATCAGCTTCCTTTAGCTTTACATCAACAGAAGCAGGAACATTTGAGTGCCAACTAGACGCTGGTGGATTTACAACATGTACCACACCAAAAT
>JBGOUS010000147.1:0-3455 GCA_041477675.1 Nitrosopumilaceae archaeon | reverse complement strand
TAAGAAAAAAGATTAAAGAATTATCTTGATCTTAAACTCTTTCCAACAAATCATAACGTACGATATTATCTAGACAGCGGGATTTTTTATTCGGATGGGGATCCCTTTTTCCTCTTTGTCGATAAACTCGTTTGCCATCAATAATTACACAAAACTGACTAAAAAGAAATTATTATGGGGATCTATTCAATATCTAAATAAAAGCGATCAAATCATCTTACTTTAGATCGTTAAACTAAGAACCCGAAAAGAATAGTTTATCTCCTAGTTTTAGTAATGTTAAAAAACTGATTTACTTGAGAACACCAATTTGTACTTTTGATGCAAAAAATAGGATTTTACATTCACCATGCAAATCAGAATTGCACTCTGGCGAAAAGACATATAGATTTCCAATTGATATAGAAAAAGTAATCTCAATAACAACGAATCTTAGAGGAATAGATGTTGCAGTGGAGTTTGAAGTAAAGCGCTAGTGTAATTTTATGGATTTCAAAAGAACTCACTACATTGGACAACTGGACCCATCAATGGAAGGAAAGAAGGTAATAGTTGGGGGTTGGGTGGAAGACATACGAGAACTTGGAAAACTAACTTTTCTCACACTACGCGATGTAACTGGCGTAGCACAAATAGTTCTAGTTGGAGAAGATTCTCTCAAGCAGATAAAAGGGCTTACTAGACAAAGCGTCATTAAAGTAACAGGTACAATTCAAAAATCAAAAGCAAGAGATTTTGCGTATGAAATAAAATCTGAAAAAATTGATATACTTACTGTAGCAATACACCCTCTTCCAATAGATCCTATAGGACGACTAGAAAGTAATATTGACAATAGATTAAATGCAAGAGCACTTGATCTACGAAACCAAAAGACTGCTGCAATATTCAAGCTACGGCATCATGCACTTGTATCAATTAGAAAAACTTTGACAGAAAAAAGTTTTCTTGAAGTAAATACGCCAAAGCTAATTGGTAGCGCAAGTGAAGGTGGTGCAAACCTTTTCTCCCTAAAATATTTTGAAAAACAAGCTTATCTTGCGCAAAGCCCACAGTTATACAAAGAACAACTCACAATTGGACTTGAAAGAGTTTTTGAAATTGCATCATATTATAGAGCAGAAAAATCTCACACTGTGAGACACTTGACTGAATTTACAAGTGTGGACATCGAAGCGGCATTTATGGATTATTCAGATGTGATGGATGTTTTAGAATCTGTTGTATTAGACGTCTTTGAATATACTGCGAAAAATTGTCCTGCTGAACAAAATGCACTTGGTATCGAGATAAAAAAGCCATTAACACCATTTGAAAGGATAACTTACAAAAAAGCAATCGAAGAGCTTGGACAAGATGGAATAAAACTTGAGGTAGGTGATGACTTGCAAGATGCACACCTTCGTAAGCTTGGAGAACGACATCCTGGATTTTATTTCCTGACTGACTGGCCTATGAAACTAAAACCTTTCTACATTCATGAAAAAGATGATGATCCAACACTGTCACGCTCATTTGACCTTCAATACGGCTATCTTGAATTGTCATCCGGAGGTACGCGTTTACATGACCCGGTAAAGCTCAAATTAAGATTGATAGAGCAAGGTCTCAATCCGGTTCAGTTTGAAGACCATCTTAGAGCATTTGACTGGGGAATGCCTCCGCACTCTGGGTGGGGATTGGGTCTTGATAGATTAATGTCAGTTCTTACAAACATTGATAATGTCAGAGAAGTGGTTTTGTATCCTCGTGACCCTGAAAGGCTCTTTCCATAAAAGGATAAATCAAATTTTTACCTATCTTCTGTATTGCAAAAATGTGAGTTTTGCGGATCACAGTTTGGAGAACGCAAGTGCTACTTTTGTGGAAAACAATGTTGCACATCATGTATGACAGATGACCGAAGCAGATGCAAGCGTTGCTATGTCAACAAGAAAAAACTTGGATGGAAAGTGTTAAAAAGAAACAAAGTTTTGCTTGGATTTGTTGCATTTGTTTGGATATATGCAGTATTTCCAATCCCACTGATCCCTGGACTTGATCCAACATTTTACTGGATAACGCTTTTTGCAGCAATCTTGTTTATGATTCCTGCTGGATTGATGATATTTTTTTGGTCTCGAAATCCACCCGCATCTGACATTTAGGCAAGTCTGGAAATTACTTGCTGTGTAAATTCTGCAGTGGTTTTATCTCCGCCAATATCTTTTGTTTTAATTCCATCTTTTACAACACCATACACAGAAGATTCTAATTTCTTTGCAACTTCAAAACAATTCTTATCATTGTTTTTCATTCCAAGCCAATCAAACATCATTTTTGCCGAAAGAATGAATGAGGAAGGATTTGCAGCCTGTTTTCCGGCAATATCAAACGCAGCTCCATGCACTGGCTCAAATAATGCAAAGTCATCACCAATGTTTGCAGCTGGTGCCATCCCG
The DNA here is from genome assembly GCA_041477675.1 of Nitrosopumilaceae archaeon. GTDB lineage: Archaea > Thermoproteota > Nitrososphaeria > Nitrososphaerales > Nitrosopumilaceae > UBA8516. Next base: position 1,014 of record JBGOUS010000147.1, on the reverse strand, counting down.
AGACCACCTACTACTTGTGCAGCTTCATCTGAAAGTATGTCGCCAAACAAGTTGGTTGTAACTATGACATCAAAAAACTCTGGTTGTCTTATGAGATTCATAGCGCAAGCATCTACATACATCTGCTCAAAACTTACCTCTGGAAACTGTTTTGCAACCTCACTACAGGATCTTGCAAAAAGACCGTCTGTCTTTCTCATGACGTTTGACTTGTGAACACATGTGACTTTCATCTTTTGGTTCCTCTGGATTGCAGTCAAAAATGCATATTTTGCTATTCGTTTAGAGGCATATTCTGAGATTGTACGTAACGCTACAGCTGTATTTCCGACATCAAACTCCATCCCGGTATAGAGATCTTCTGTATTTTCCCTTACTATGACTAGGTCTATACCGTCTTTTAATGCATGCATGTTTGGATAAGACTTGGCTGGCCTGATGTTTGCATAAAGGTTTAGCATTCTTCTTAAAACAACAATTACATCAGCGGCACTTTCACCTACTGGTGCTTTCAAACACGCATCTGATTTTTTGACTGACTCTAGAGTAGATTCTGGCAAGGCTTTACCAGTTTTTGCTAAAGCTCCGTCACCAGCTTCAAGTTTTTCTATTTTCAATTTTAAATTAAGTTTGTCATTGACTGTCTCCAACACTTTTATCACAGATTCTGAGATCTCTGGCCCTATACCATCTCCAGTTATGAGAGAAATTTGGTACATTAAATACGACTGTAAGTTCTTATTAAATAAAATATCGTTCTTTCAATTCATATAGTATCACATAACAAATACCCACAGAACGACTCCAAGCAGAGACGATTTCAATAATCAGTTTTTAACAAAAATAAATCTCGTTGTTAATTTTTTTGTAGAATAGTCAAATTACAATTTAAAAAAAGAACCTGTGAAGGGAACTTGCTAGCTTCGAGTGATTCGCATTATTGCCAATTCTATAAAAGTAGTAACTAAACCTACTGCGATAACTCGCACAATTATGAGAATATTTTTTATTTTT
>JBGOUS010000065.1:0-5642 GCA_041477675.1 Nitrosopumilaceae archaeon | reverse complement strand
ACAAATAAGCCGCTGCCAATAAGATTCACCACAAATGGCACTTTATAATGCTCGTTCACAGGATTTTTTTCCTTTATCAGTCTCAAGTTTTATTAGTTTGTTTAACAGGTGTATTGGATTCAAAAATATATGCTATACCGCTGGCAATAGTAAGCAGTGTTATAAAAAGCAAAAAGTAATAATTCCAGTCGGAATTTAAAAATGAAGCAAGCTTAATGCCCGCAGCGGAGTCTTTAAAAGTGACCACTATTGCGGAAAACCCTATTACAAAAAATATTGTGTTGAACAAAACATTGAGTCGGTTGGAGGCAAGATTGATGGTACCATTGTTTCTCTGTAGTTCAGTTATCGTGGTTCCAGATATATAAGCTAGAAATGCTGGTATGACAGGCAATATGCATGGAGCTAGAAAAGATCCAAGACCTGCTAGGGCTGCAATGGCAATGGTAAGCTCCTGCATGACTTCTGGTCCGAGTCTTTTTATTAATGCTTTTTTCCAAATCTGTTCTAAATCAAGGATCAATTTTTATTCTTGATGTATAGACCAAATTTCATGAATAAAAGAGTGATATTTATTGGACTACTCTTAGGTGTAATAATTGCAATTGCAATGTACATGAATTATATCGCTCGTCTTAGTCACCTCTAAAAAATTCTAAATTTTTTACCTGCTTTTTCTAATACGTCAAGTGATTTTTCAATATGATTTTTAGATAACCATGCAGTAATGGAAATTCTCATTCTTGCCATGTTGATCTTAACTGTAGGATATCTAATTGGCTGTACAAAAATTCCATTTTCAAAAAGGTATCTTCCAAAATCTAATGCTATTTTTTCACTTCCTATTATGATTGGGATTATTTGACTTGATGAATTAACTTCGTATCCTAAAGATCGGAGACCTGAATGCATGTAGTGAATATTTTCCCAAAGCTTTTTTCTTTGTTTTTCTCTGTTTGAGGTAAATCGTTTTAATGCAAGATCAACAAGAATATTTGGCAGAGCTGAAGTGTAGATAAAAGATTTTGATTTGTTTATCAGAAGGTCGATTACCTCATTTGTTGAGGAAACATATCCACCAAATGCTCCAAGTCCTTTACTTAAACTACCTGTAAATAGATCAATTTTATTTTCGACCCCAAAAAGTTGGCCCGTACCCTTGCCATCTTGGCCTACGACAAAATCACCATGTGCGTCATCTAAGATAAGTATGGCATCATTTTTTGATGCAATATGTGAAATTTCCTTTAAATTCGCAAAATCTCCGTCCATACTAAAAACTCCCTCTGTTACGACGAACTTACGATTTACCTTTTGTCTAATCTTTCTCTCAAGATCTACTAGATCATTGTGTTTATAGACTGTAATTTCTGCACCAGATAATCTACAGGCTTCGATTATGCTAGCATGGTTTAATTCATCGCTAAAAATCACATCTCCTTTTTGAGCAATTGTAGAAATGGCACCCAAATTTGCCATATATCCTGTGGGAAAAATCAAAGAAGACTTCTGTGATTTGTGATGCGCGAGTCTTTCTTCTAAAATTTTAAAAGAAGAATCATTTCCTGCAACCAGTCTAGAGCTTGATTGTAATTGTTTATGTGAAATCTGATTTGTAACTAGTCCCAAATAATCATTTGAGCAAAGATTGATCAGTTTTTTATGTTTGAATGTGATGTATGGACCTTTTGTACGGCTATATTCTAACATCCGATATAGATTCCGGTCTTTAGTTTTTTTTAGACTGGAATTTACAAAATCAAGTTTATGCTTCAAGCCCTATCTGTGATATCATTTGTAAATCATCTTTTGGAGTGTTACCTCCTATTGTCAAATATCCGCCAGTAATAATTCCATTTGCTCCTCCAAGAAGAACCTTTTCCTGGTTATTTGCAAGATAAATTTCGCGGCCACCTGCTATCTTCAGTATGGTCTTGGGCATCAAAAATCTAAACACAGCAATTGTACGAAGTATTTCTCCAAGTGACAATTTCATCTGAGATTCAAGCGGTGTTCCTTTTTGTGGAACTAGTATATTGATTGGACACTCTTCTGGACTTAATTCTAATAGATCAAACCCCATCTCTAATCTCTGCATTCTTGATTCTCCCATTCCTATAATTCCACCACAACAAAGCTCAAGACCATTTTTTTTCACAATTTTGGCAGTGTCAATTCTATCTTGATATGTATGGGTGGAACAAATATTTGGGAAGAAACTTCTTGGAGCTTCCAAATTGTGATTATATCTTTTCACTCCAAGATTTTTAAGGCGAATTAGCATTTTTTCTGTTATGAATCCAAGAGAACAATTCACTTCTATGCCAATTTTGTCATTTATTTTCTGTATTATCTCACAGATTTGATCAAAATCTGATTCTGTTGGACCGCGCCATGCACATACTAGACAGAAACTTTTGGCGCCGCTATTTTTTGCCTTTTTTGCATTATCTATGATAATTTCATGTGGTAAAAGTTTGTAAGTGCCAATCCATGATTTGTAAAACGCAGATTGGGAACAAAATGAGCAATCTTCAGGACACCCACCCTTTTTTGCATTAATTAAGGTTTCAACATCAACAAAATTACCATTAAATTTTCTTGTTATTGCATTTGCGGCATATGTTAGATGATGTAGTGAATCATCTGAAACATCGATAAGAATCCTTGCTTCTTTTTGAGATATTTTTTGACCGGCAAGAACATTCTCTTTACACTTCGTAATAAACTCAAGTTCTGAATTCATAAGACCTCATTTCATTTATGGGCTAATTAAGATATCTTAAATGTAAACCATTTGTTTCTTCATAGTTTACTATTTTTATTTGATAATCGATATGTTGAATATACTTTATTTTATCCCTGCGGAGCAGAAGTGTTCTCGCTTAGGATCATATCTCATGCCACATTTATCACATGTTACAAACATCGGTGTTTCTTGCAAACAATTGTGAATTTCATTTATTTGTAGTATTTTTTTACAGTTGGGACATTGACGGATCTGTGGCATACATTTTTCATGACTTCGTGTTATAAAACAAATATTATTTGGATTGATCGCGCAGAAAATGATTTATACGCCATACTTAATTATCACTAAAATGCAGATTTCTTATGGCGTCAAAAAAACGATCAAAAAGATCTAAAAGTTCAAAGCGAAGAAGCACACCATCTCCAACTCGTAAACAAATGATAACGGTGCGTGCAACTCTTAACAGAGCAAAAAGAGAACGTGATATGTCAAGAAGAGAAGTAAGGCGTTTGAAGAATTCACTAGTTGTAAGAAACAGAATGATTAGAGAGCTTGGTGTAAAACTTAGAAAGGCACGAAGGAGATAGTCATATTACCTTCGTCACTTTTTTTATCGTATCTATTGTACCATCAAATAAGAAATCTAACTCGTCTTTTGAAATTGCAAGTGGGGGTACTAGCATCACAATGTTTCCAAGAGTGCGTAAGTATATCTTGTGTTTTTTTGCCTCATCAAAAATTTTCTTATAAACCAATTTTTCTGGTTTGATGGAGATCTTTTTCTTTTTATTACTGACAAGTTCTATTCCCATAAGCATCCCTTTATGTCTTACATCGCCTACAAGATTTAATTCACTAATCTCTGAAATTCGAGATTCAAACTGTTTAGCACTCTTTTGAATTTTAGAAATTAATTTGTTTTTCTTATACATTTCAAGATTAGTCAGGGCTGTTGCACAGGCAATAGGATTTCCCGTAAATGTGTGACCATGAAAGAAATGTTTCATATCCCCGTATTTCCCAAGAAATGATTCGTAAACTCTCTTACTTGTCAGAGTAGCTGCTAGCGGTAAATATCCCCCTGTAAGCATTTTCCCATACGATATGATGTCTGGTCTACTGTTCTGTGTCTGGTATTCGATAAGCGATCCTAATCTGCCAAATCCTGTGGCAATCTCATCTAGTACAAATAATATGTTATATTTTTTGCATAGTTTGCTTATTTTGCTCTGAAAGCCTGGTGGATAAATCACAACTCCGCCTGCAACTTGTGCGCCGCTTTCCATAAAAAATGCTGCAATGTCGTTATTTTTTGAAAATATATTTTCTATTTTTTCAATACAAAAATTCTGGTATTCTTGGAAAGTAAAACCTTTTGGCATTCTGTATTTTTCAGGAGTTGGTGCTCTAATCACTGGAAAAAGTATTTTTTTAAACCTTGAAAAAAACAATGGAATATAACCAAGAGACATTGCTCCGATTGTATCGCCATGGTATCCATTTTGTAATGACACAATTTTTGTTTTATTTTTTATGCTGATGTTTTGCCAATATTGTAACGCCATCTTTACTGCAATTTCCATTGCGGTAGAACCATCGTCAGAATAAAATACTTTGTTCATTCCAGGAGATATTTTGACAATCTCCTCAGCAAGTAACTCTGCCTGATCATTTGTAAGATTAAACAAAGACGAGTGTTGCAATTTTTTTGTTTGTTTTATCATCGCATTTACAAGTTCCTTTTTAGAATGTCCCCAGACATTACACCACATGCTTGCAACTCCATCGAGTAACTTGTTGCCTTTTGCATCAATAAGCCACATTCCATCTCCTTTTGTAATCACATCAAATTTTTTCCATTCTCTCATTTGTGTATAAGGGTGCCAAACGTATTCTTTGGAATTCATTTAGTGCAATTCTGGTTTTGGTATTAATAATGGTACGGTGAATTATTAAGGAATGTCTTGCAAGACAAATAGAAAATGAAGGCTTTTTTCATAACTGGTACTGATACGGGAGTAGGAAAAACTTCAATCACTGCTGGTCTTGCTGGTTCAATGAGAAAACTTGGTGTTAATGTAGGAGTCATGAAACCTATTGCAACAGGTATTCCACAAAAAACTGGGTTCAAATCATCAGATGTTGCTATTATTGCTGATGCTTCTTCCTCAAAAGATTCTGAAGATTTGATAAACCCTGTATTTTTGCCAATTCCAACTTCACCCTATGATGCAACAAAACTTTTGTCAATACCTATTGACATGCAATTCATCCTTGAAAAATTTACAAAGTTACTTTCTCTACACGACGTATTGCTTGTAGAAGGGATAGGTGGTATAATGACACCTATTACAAAAAATTTCTTTGTGGCAGATATGATAAAAGCAATGGGCATTGAAACAATTATTGTAACAAGGGCCACTCTTGGAACATTGAATCATACTGTGCTCACATATCAAATGTGCAAAGATTATGATATTAAAGTAAAAGGACTCGTCATAAACAATTTTGATGAAAAAGGAACAGCTGCAGAAAAAAATTCCCCTGTGACCTTACACGAAATTAGTGGATTAGATATTCTTGGTGTAGTGCCTTTCATAAAGGATTATGCAGAAATTGATACAATGATTGAAGTAGTAGGGAAAAAAATTGACGTGAAGTCACTCATATCCTGAAAATTTTGAGTTTTGATTGTTTTTTATTTGTAAGGAAACCGATTATATCGTTAATTATGTTTGAAAAAGAAAAGCCTCCATAATTATTGATGGCATATGTTCTGGTTCCGATATCTATATTTTTTTCTAAAACAAACCATATATTTTCTTTAGTTGGTTGAATCTTGATAATCTCTGTTAATCTATTTTTTATTGTAGAAACATCGTTTGTTTTT